>JACDEC010000361.1 GCA_013816645.1 Planctomycetota bacterium | reverse complement strand
CCTCACTACCCCCCTCTGGTGGCATTCCGCGCCGAGGCAGCGCGCTCAGGCGCGCTCATCGCGATCGACGTCCGGCCCGTGACTCGCTGCGCTCGTCGCTCGCTGCGCTCGTCGCTCGCTGCGCTCGTCGCTCGCTGCGCTCGCCACGCCGGCTGCGCCGGCGCGGGCCTCGGGCGACGGCGGGACTTGTCGCGGCACAGAGCTCGGGAGCATGAGGCATGGCCCTATGGGACGATCTCGGCGGCGATGCGGTGATGGGGCCCCTGCTGCGCGATTTCTATGCGCGCGTCGCCGAGAGCCCGATCGCGCGACTGTTCCCGTCGGATCTCGAGCAGACCTTCGTCCGGCAGTTCGCCTTCCAGAGCGAATTCTGGGGCGGGCCAGCGCGCTACACGCCGCTGCGCGGGCACCCGCGCCTGCGCGCCCGGCACCTGCCGTTTCCCATCCGGGTCGAGGATGCCGAGGAGTGGCTGTCCTGCATGCGCGCAGCCGTCGCGGCCAGCGGCATGATCGCGGACCAGCGCGAACAGTTCATCGAACGCATGCGCCAGATCGCCATGGCGATGGTCAACACGTACTGACGGGGTTCGGGGGCCAGGGGTTGGGGGTCGGCGCAAGCGTAGAGGTACGCGAACGCTGCGGCGTGATGCGGAAGGAAAAGCTGAGGCCTGCAGGCGACGTGGATCGATCGGAAAACTACCGACCCCCGACCCCCGACCCCCGTCAATGATCGATCAGTTGATCCCGGTCGGCGCCGCTGGGGCGATCGGCGGGGTGGCGGTGCCCTGCACCGCGTACTGCCCGAGGCTTCCGTAACTGCTGTACCCCGGGTTGTAGCCGCCCGTGGTCAGCGTGCCTTCGCCGGCTCCCAGGATGCGCAATTCGTAGGTACCGGCCGGCAGAGACGACGCCGAGATCGTCGCCGTCGTCGCGCCCGCCGGCGACACGCTTGTCACAGGATTGCCAGCCGCGTCGCGGATCTCGAGCTGCACGTCGAGGTTGCCACCGCGCGTATGGGCAGCGCTGCGGAACGGCGACACCGTGAAGCTGACATCGCTGTCGTCGATGGCGAACAGGAACGCGTCGGCGTCGGCGGAGCCGTCGCCATGCCGGCCGATGATGCCGGAGGCAGATGCTTTGCCGAGCGCGTCGAACGCCAGCGGCAGACCGACCGCGTCGCCAAGTTGCTCGTCGGGCGCGTAGCCGAGTCCGCTGATGTCGAGGTGCGCAGCGATGATCGCGAGGTCATCCTGCTGCTGGTTGGCGCCGACGTATTCGCCCTTGCTCCATTGCGACACATTGCGGTCGTAGCCCGTGCCCATGATCGGGCCCCAGGAAGTCTCGCCGCTGCCGTGGCCGCCGTAATACGACGTCGACGCCGTGGCGTCGTGGCCCAGCCCGAGATTGTGCCCGGCTTCGTGCGAGGAGGCCTCGGCGACGTAGTCAGCGCGGCCGGAACCGAGATTATTGGCATAGACCCAGGCCGGGCGGTAGCGCGCATAGTCGGCCGCGCCGAACACGTCGACGTAGGCGACGCCGCCCGCCGTCGACGAGGGGTTGCGCTTGCCGTTGGCGTCAGTGTTGCGCGTGATGACCACGCGCAGCGTGGTGTTGGTGATCGCCACCGGCTCCTCGGTGGTGACATCGATGTCGAACGGCGCGTAGTCCTCGGCGACGCGCTGCCAGATGTGCTGGATCGCGACCAGTTCAGCCTCGTTGTAGGTGTTCGGATCGTTGTCGGTGTCGTAGGCGACCGCCGGGATCGACGTGCGGCGCAGCGAATCATTCCACGCGGTGCCGGTGACCACGCATCCGTTGCAGTCGAGCAGCAGGACGTTCGTGCTGCCCAGCCGGCTATGCAGCTTCGGCAATGCGGAGAGCGGGAACTTGGTCCCGCCGCCCGGATTTCCGGAGCCCGGACCGCCGCGCACCCGGGCTACCGACTTGCCAGCGCACACGAAATAGATGTCGCCAGCCTCATCGCAGGCGAGGCAGTCGCTGTCGTGAGCATGGAGATCGAGCTTGGCCATGCGCTTCGCCGCGCGCAGCTTGGCCGCGGGAGCCAAAGACTCGACCTGATCGCGGAATGCACCAACAGGCAGCTGGTCGATGCGCAGGCCGTGCTCCGCGGCGGTGACGCAGGCGACCGAGGCGATGAGCAGCAACACGAAGACGTGGCGCATGACGGTGGCTCCCAGGGGAGTGGGAGCCTGTCGGACAACATCCACAAGCAAGCAACGTCAGATGAACGCAAGTCAGCGCTGATCCGAATCGCAGACCCTACCCAAAGGCACCCGTCATCGGGATGAACAGTCAGACGCTGCAGGTGACGTGATGTGATCGGAAATCCGCCGACCCCTGTCCCCCGGCCCCAACCCCCCGTCAGATCCGCATGATATCTTCGGTCTTTTCCTTCAGCTGCGCCTCGGCCTTGGCTTCGTACTGCTTGAGCAGCTCGCCGATCTTCTCGACCGCCTTCTTGGTCGCATCCTCCGGCAGCTTCTGCTCCTTGCCCCGAGTCTCGATCGTCTTGATCTCGTCGCGGCGGATATTGCGCATCGACACCTTGCACTTCTCCGCGGATTCCTTGGCCTCGGCGGCGAGTTGCTTGCGGCGCTCGGTCGACAACGGCGGCATGTTCATGCGTACCACGCTGCCGTCGTTGATCGGCTGCATGCCGAGGTCGGCGGTGATCAGCGCCTTCTCGATGAACTTGAGGACGCCTTTATCCCACGGCTTGATGAGCAACTGGGTCGGCTCAGGCACGCTGATGCCGGCGACCTGGGCGATCGGCATCATGCTGCCGTAGGCCTCGACCTGGACATGTTCGATCATCTGCGGATTGGCGCGACCGGTACGGATGCGCCGGAAATCGTGGCTGAGCGATCCGAGGGCCTTCTCCAGCTTGGCTTTGCAGTCGTTGGTCACGTCGTCGAAGCTCATGAGCGGACTCCCGGTTGGACCATGGATTTACGAGATGGCGCGAATCCGTGCAAGGAGCTGCGCCCGAACATCCTCACGGCCGCGTTCACTCCCCGACCAAGGTTCCCGGCGGATGTGCGCCGAGTGCCGCGGTGATCGTGCCCGGTTTGGTCATGTCGAAGACACGGATCGCCACCCGGTTCTCGCGGCACACCGCGAAAGCCGCTGCGTCCATGACGCCGTAGCGCCCGTCGATCGCCTGGTCGAAAGTCAGCCGGTCGAAGCGTTTGGCGGTCGGGTCCTTCTTGGGATCGGCGCTGTAGATGCCGTCGACCTTGCTGCCCTTGAGCAGTTCGGCGGCGCCGATCTCGGCGGCGCGCAACGCCGCGGCGGTGTCGGTGGTGAAGAAGGGATGGCCGGTGCCGCCGCCGAAGACCACGATCACGCCCTCGGCCAGCCAGCGCACAACCTCGGCGCGCTCGTAGGCGTGGGCGACATTCGGCACCTGGTAGGGAGCGACGGCTTCGCAGCGCCCGCCGAGCCGCTCGATGGCGTCCTTGAGGGCGAGTGCGTTGAACAGGGTCGCGAGCATGCCCATGTAATCGCCGCGTGTCGGATTGGCTCCGCGCCGGAATTCGCCGCCGCGGAAGATGTTGCCGCCGCCGATCACGATCGCCGTCGGGGTGCCTCCCCGCGCGCCGGCGAGGACTTCGCCGCAGACGCGGTCGACCTCGTCGGGGTCGAGCACGCCGGTGGACTTCCCCTTCAGCGCTTCGCCCGATAGCTTCAGCAAACGAGGCCGCATGGTCATGCGCCGCAGCGTGCGAATATCACTGCCGCGCGCAAGCCGCCCGAAAACGAAACAGGCCCAGCGGATGCCGGACCTGTTCATCGAATACCACCAGGATGGCGCCGCTATCGTCGGTGAGGCCAAGGCGGCCGACCCGCCGCGCTCCTGGTGGAGCGCAAGGCAAGGCCAACGCCGGCATCGCCGACGAGAGCGGATGCCATCAGCGCTTGCTGAACTGGCAGCCGCGCCGGGCGCCGTGCAAGCCGTACTTCTTGCGCTCGACCATGCGGCTGTCGCGCGTGAGCAGGCCATGGCGGCGCAGCGGCTGCTCGGTGGCTGGGTCGGCCTTGATGAGCGCGCGGCTGATGCCGAGCATGCAGGCACCGACCTGGCCGGCGGGACCGCCGCCCTTGACGTTGATCTTGAGATCGAAGCGGCCGGCGGCGTTGCTGACCTCGAACGGGGTCAGGAACAGCTTG
>JACDEC010000025.1 GCA_013816645.1 Planctomycetota bacterium | reverse complement strand
TCCCCACCCCCCGTCCCGACCTAGATTGCGCGCATGCGACCAGTGATCGGCGTGAACATGGCTCTCGAACGGATGGCGCATCCGCGCACCGCGATCGCCGCGGTGCACCTGCGCTACCTCGACGCGATCGTCGCCGCGGGCGGCCGGCCGCAGCCGATCCCACCGCTGGACGACCGCGACCTGCTCCTCGAAGCGGTCGCCGGCGTCGACGGTTTCTGCTTCATCGGTGGCCCGGATTACGATCCCGCGGAATACGGCGGTCATCCGCAGCCCGCGGAGGAGCTCCTCGATCCGCGTCGCCACCGCGCCGACCTCCTGCTCGCCCGCCACGTGCTGTCCGCCGACCGATGCCCGGTGCTCGGCATCTGCGGGGGGCACCAGCTCATCAACATCGCCCTGGGCGGCGCCCTGGTCCAGGACCTCCCCAGCGAGTGGCGCAGGTCCGCGCCGCTGCCGCATGCCCTGGGACAGCGACCGCCGGCGTCTCCGACCGAAGACCAGTACCGCCACGAGGTGCGCATCGCCCCGCGCAGCCGCTTGGCGCGCATCCTCGGCGCCGAACGCATCGCCGCGAATTCCTTCCACCACCAGGCCCTCGATCCCGAGCGCCTCGGCCGCGGGCTGGTCGCCAGCGCCTGGAGCGACGATGGCGTCATTGAAGCGGCCGAACTGCCCGGCGAGCGCCTGGTCGTCGGCATCCAATGGCACCCCGAGCGCCAATCGGGCGAGCCCGCGGGCGATCCGCTCTTCGCCGCGCTGGTCGAGGCGGCGCGCAGCTCGCTGCAGGGGCGCTGAGCGGGCCGTCGCGCGACGGCAAGCCACAGCGCCACCGTCCGCTCGAGGGAGCGGACCGACACCCCGTTGGGTCGCCGCCTAGATCGTGCCTTCACTTCCTGGACAGCGGAAAGTGCTGGTCACATCCGCCTGCGAATATCATTAACTCTGTAACCAATACGGGGGAACATCCGATGACCACCAAGCGCCAGCGGTCCGTGTCTCGCCGAGCGGAGGCGATGCCTCTGGCACTGGCCTTGGTCGCCTTCCTGGTGGCCAGCCAGGTCGTGGCAGCTCAGGAGCAGACCGTGGTGATCGCAACGCCGCAGACCGCGGGCATCGACGGGCGGTACTGGGACAAGACCTTCCCAGGCGCGATGACCGTGGACGCGGTCCATCGCTCGGTGCTCATGCGCTTCCCTGGAGCCGCCGACCAGATCGCTGCCAAGCTCGTCTCGGGACTGCGCCTGAGCAAGGCGACGGTGGTCTTGGAACTCGGGGAGGTCGAACTCGGTGGCGCCCCCGGTTACACCATGCGCGTCAACACCGACGTCTGGAAGGCCGACCCGCCGCGCTGGCACGTGGTGGCGTGGGCGTTGCGCCGGCCCTGGGAAGCTGACGAGAAGCGCGGACCGACCTTCAACGCCTGGCTGAATGGCGCCGGCTACTGGCAGCGCTACGGCGCCGCCGATTCCAAGGGCGATCGCCACGAGCAGCCCATCGGCCAGACCGAGCTTTCGCACGCGCAGCCCAAGGGGGAGATCGATGTCACCACGTGCCTGACCGGCAGCGCGTTCGGAAAGGACGCCGGCGCCCGCCTGCGCGCCTGGGAGGATCACGGTCTCCTGCTGCGCAAGCTCGAGGCCTGGGATGCGCGCTACATGCGCGACGGCAATGCCTATGAATGGAATGTGCCGAACGGACCGTGCGGGATCCGCATCCAGGCCGCTCGGCTCGAGGTCGCGTTCACCCCGGGCGGCGACGCGAAGATCACGCTGCCGCCGGCGGTCACGCTCGACCAGCGCGAGGCCACGCTGCGCGCCGATGGACCCGGGGGCGGGCCGACCGCGGTGATGCCGACCGCCGCCGAGGTCCGCGCCATCGCCGAGACGTTCCGACCGCGCAAGCCGCAGTGGATGCCGGACTGGCAATGGCAGCGCATGGAGGAGCTGCGCACGGTCGGCGGCGGCGAGATCTTCGAGTGGGCCGGCCAGATCGCCTCGGGGGATCCCGCGCGCTACCAAGCGCTGGTCGACACCCTGCTCGCGTGCCCGCCACGCTACTGGAAGGGCTGGGACGTGCAGAGCGATCTGCTGCTCTGGTACCTGTACCGCGATGCCCTTCCCCAGCCGGTGCGCGACCACCTGCAGGCGTATTGGCGGTCGTGGCTCCATCCCGATGTTCCCGGCGCCACCATGTTCCATCCGCACGACGCCGGCTCGACCTCGGCGTGGTACGACAAGACCGGCGACTGGCGCGGCAACAGCTCGTTCTTCCGCGCCGCCTACTGCTACGGCATGTCGACGATGAACTTCAACCACACCGCGTCGATGGGCGCCCTGCTCGGCGGAGGGGTGATCGGTGCGAAGGAGGCGATTTCGGACGGCCGATTCGGTCTCGACCATCTCCTGTTGCGGCTCTGGGCCTACCTCGACGGCAACACCCAGGAGATGCTCGACCACTACTACTATTCGATCACCCAGAGCGCGCAGAAGATGTTCGTCGACTTTGCTCCCGGGCAGGCCGACCGCCTGCGCGGCCGCATGATCCTCGACCGCTCGATCGAACTCATCGCCTCGGCCTACCACCCGAACCTGCGCCGCTGCGTCCATCCCGGCGGGCGCGCGCGCACCTCGGGTGTGATGGTCGAGCAGGACGGCATCTACTCGGTCCTGCACACGCTGTCGCGCAAGGGCGTGCTGAACTACCTCGATCAGCCGATGGGCACCAAGATCCACGAGATGAACCTGTGGGGTCATGACTTCCCTCCCGGTCGCGCCGCGTTGCAGACCTTGCCCGGCGCCTGGGCGGAGGAGTGGGTCGCCGGAGTGATCGACGAGAAGCAGCTGCCGTGGTGGCAGGTGTCGACCGAGTCGGTGCGCAACGGTTTCCGCAATCCTCCGTTGTGGCGCACGGTCTTCCTCGGCCGGCACTACGGCCTGGGCTGCGCCGATGTCACCTTCGGCTCGTTCCCGATCGTGGCCCAGTGGAACCGCAAGGCCGAGACCGTGCGCCAGGTCGAGGACCTGGGCACGATGCTCGTGCGCTTCGCGATCAACACCCCCGACCTGGTGGGGACCTCGGGCGGACTCAAGCCGCTGCACGGCTATGTCGGCACCTTCCAGTACAAGAACCGGGCGATCATCTGCTCCAAGCCGCTCGCCGACCGGGACTCGGTGATGAAGGAGGCAGGCGGCAAGCTGCAGGAGATGTCGACCAACCTCGGCCTGTTCAACCTCCGCCGCGACCAGGACTGGGAGTGGTACATCGACGGCACGCGCGTCATCTCGTTCCCGGTCGCGCTCAAGGCTGGCCAGCTCATCACCATCGGGGACGGGGTCAGCTACCTCGCCATCATCCCGCTGCCGACCACCGACCTCGGGCGCAAGGACGAGATCACCATCGGCCCCGGCGGCGGCGGCGTCCCCGACCACGGCTCCGGCGGGCGGATCGAACCGATGCTGATCAGTTCGCGCAGTCTTCAGCTCGACGCGCCGCTGGACGCCGACAAGGCGGATTGGCAGCGCATCTGCCGCGGCGCCACCGGCGGCTTCGTGATCGAGATGGCGGACAGCAGCGAGTACCCCGATATCGCCGCCTTCCACGAGCACATGCGCGACGCCAAGGTGCAGACCCGCTGGTCGGCCGAGGAGAGCACGCTGCACGTGACCTACGAGAGCAGCGGCGACACCATGGCCATGGGCTTCGGCACCACCTTCGGCGGCGGCGATGTCCATTCGGTGATCCCGCCCGGCGACCAGGGCAAGATGTTCCGCTACCGCACGGTCAACGGCGAGCCCGCCTACCTGCCCACCGGCATCGAACGCGACACGCCGTTGGTTCAGCAGGGCAGCACCGGCCGGCTCGAGAAGAATGGCGCGGTGCTGGCCAACGATCCCGGCCGTATGGCCTATCTGCAGACCGAGCCCGCATCCGGCACGTACGTGGCTTACAGCATCGTGCCGGATCCGACCGCGACCTGGGCGTTCACCGTGCCCGGCGGCATGGCGATCACCGCCGACGGTCGCGTGGGACTGCTGCGGCTCATGACTCGTCCGGCCGAGAACCGCATCTGGGTCGATGACGCCGGTTCGCCCGAGCAGGGTTCGGCGTTCATGGCCACGGCCCTGGTCGTGCGGGGCGTCGCGAAGGCCCCGACCGTGATGCGCAACGGCAAGGACGTCACCGCCGAGTGCCGACGCATCGAGCTCGACGGCAAGCCGGCCTTCTGCATCCCGCTCGGCGAGGGCCTGTCCGCAAAGGACGCCGAGATGATCCCGCAACGCCTGCAGATCGGCGCGAACCTCACCAACGACCGGAGGGCCAGGGAGGCCACGCTCATCACCGACTGGATGCTCGCCGGACCCTTCCCGAGCGCCTCGTTCAACGGCCACGAGATCGCCTACGCGCCGGAGAGCGGAGTCGACCTCGCCAAAGGCTGGAAGGACGCGACCGGGCTCAAGCCGTGGAAGGCCTACCAGCCGAACCCGAACGCGCGGCCACTGAACCCCACGCCGCCCCGGACCGTCAACGTGTGCGGGCAGTTCGCCCGCGATGACGAGGCCGTCGGCTACGCGTACACCCGCCTGGTCAGCGACCGCGACCGCGACGCCTACTTCCTGATGGGCACCGATGACTGCGTCAAGGTGTGGTGCAACGGCGCACTGGTCCACGAACATCGGGTCGGCCGCGGCGTGACCATGGACCAGGACGCCTGCCGCGTCCGCCTGCGCAAGGGCGCCAACGACGTGCTGATCAAGGTCACCCAGGGCGGCGGCGGGTGGGGCTTCTGCCTGCGCGTGACCGACGAGTTCGGGGTGCCGCTCGGGGATGCGGTGCGGGCGGAATTCAAGGCTCCGTGAGCCCGGTTGCGCGCCTGGATCCCGGGACTGCGGCCCCGGCGGGCGCACCGTTCACCCCGTGGTCGCTGCCGCGCGTCGTCGGCGCATTCGCCGCGGCTTAGCCGTGGCATCCTCGCGAGTCGAGCGAACATGCCGGCATGAAGCGCCTCATCGCCCCGATCATCATCATCACCCTCGGCATCGCCTGGCTGCTGACCGCGATGGAGGTCTGGCAGACCGTCAACTGGGTGTGGGTGCTGGGGCTGGCGCTGGCCGGCGCTCTGGTCCTGGTGGTCGGCGGCTTCAACCGCACCACCCTGGTGCTCGGACCGTTCCTGATCATCTGCGCGGGCTTCTCGGTCGCTCGCCAGGCCGGCAAGATCAGCGAGTCCGTCGAACTGCCGACCCTGGTGATCATTTTCGGCGTGCTCTCGCTGCTCGCGGTGGTGCTGCCGGTGCGCGACGCGAGCGCCAAGGCCTGAACGATACGCTCTCCAGAGCGGCTACCGCCTGCTCATGGCTGGCGGACTGCGTTGCAACGCTGCGTGGTTCAACGGATCGCGAACGGTGCTCCGAGCACGCAGTGGACATCGGAGCCCTGGTACTTTCCCCAGCGCCGACGCACGCCGACCCACGGCGGCGTTTGGCCGAACGAATCCTCGGTCCACTCGTGGGCGGCGGCGCCGGCGCGGATCTGGAACCAGTAGTCGCGCAGCGCGATCGCGTCATCGGCCGCGGTCCAGGTTTTTTTGATGCTCGAGTGGAGTTCCGGTCCAGCCGATCCGACGGCTGCGTAGAGCGCACGATTGAAGCCGTATTGCTGCGTACAGGCCTGCAGGAGGTATGCGCGCCGCAGGTCGCCGGTCTTGGTGCGTCGGCAGCGCTCGGGCTGGAACAGGACATAGCCGATGATCAGGGGGTTGCCCCAGCTGTCGTTCCAAGGGCGCGATGGCGAACGGTCGGTGCGGTACTTGCCCTCTTCGCCCAGGCCGATCACCCCGGCTTCGCGCAGCAGCTGGATGGTGCGCAGCGGTGAGGTCTGTCCGAGATCGAACGGCACCGCACCGTTGGCGGTGACCGGGAGGTTCGTGCCAGGGAGGACGGCAGGGGATCCGTCGCTGCGGACTGCCGCGAGGTTGGTCACCGGGGCGGTCTGGTTGGCATCCGCGAGGAACGACAGCGATCCGCTCTGGTCGCCACGGGCGACCCACGCATTGGGGACGTCGGTGATCGTTTCGTTGTCGATGCCGCTGATCTTTCCCTCCCAACGCTGCAGGGTCAATTCCGAGACCTTGGCGACCACATCGGCTGCCGGTCGGGAGGGATCGCATTGGGTCCCGTCGAGGCGCAGGCCCGGACGTCCCCAGGGAAAGCGCAGGACCGGGGGAATCGAACCCGGCGTGGAACCCTCCCAATCGCTCGCGGGCCAGTGCCATGGCCAGGTCGTTGCGTACCACGAAGCCGCGACGCCGCCGGCCTTCGGCGGCATCGCTTCGAGGATGTCCTCGCGCGACTGGACGATGGCCCGTTGCTGCACCCAGGTGCTCCCGGCCATCTGCACGAAATCCGCCTGAGCGTCGGTCGGCATCGCGGAGGCATTCGCCTGAGCCGCCTGCATCACGGCCTTGAGCGGGGCGAAGTCGAGCACGCCGCCCAGGCCGGCCTGCTCCTGGAGCAGCTGCGCGCGCCCGGCCCCGCTCTCGGCTACGCCGCCCAGTGCCCGGGCGATCGCTTCGATCCGTTGCGCCGTATCGAAGCCGTGCGCGAGGTTGCGGGCATAGCCGATGGTCGGTATCAGCAGCCCGACCAGCACGGCGATGATCGTCATGACGACGAGCACTTCGATGAGGGTGAGTGCGAGACGGCGCATCGGTTCACTCTCCCGAAGAGGCGAGGTTGTCACGGGCGGCGTCAGCCCCAGCGGGAGTCGAACGGAAGCAGCCGTCCTTGCCTGCGCTGACCACCAGCGTGCGTCCAGCATCGGCGTAGACCAGGATCTCCTGACCCCACGCGTCGTACAGCGCGGGACCGGAGATGCGGTAGCGTTGCCAGCCGGAGCCGACCTTGAGGTGGCCATGCTTCCAACGAGGGACGATCGGACCGATCAATCGCAACCGACCACCGAGGTACGATGCACCCCCGCGCTCGTCGTGGAAGGCGCCCAGGCGCGTCAAGTCCTCCTTGGTGGCGCCGAGCGCCAGATCGAGGAGCCGATCGCTCTCGCGCATCCGATCGTCGTCGGTACCGGGTGTCGCCACGAGGTAGCGGTTGTCGGGATAGGCGCTGAGGTCGTAGGGCGGACTCTTCAGCTGGTTGGATCCATTGTTGTTCCACGGTGCCAGGTCGGGCAGTTTGCGCAGGGCGACCAGGCCGGTGGCGCTGCCGAGCATGGTGAGCTGCCTGCGCGCCATGCCGGTGAATGCTGGGACGTCTCCCGCCGCGCTGATGCCCTGGAAGACGTCCGTGTTCAGGACGACGCGTCCCTGGGCTTGGCTGGTGAACAGCCAGGTGGGATTGCCGACTTCCAGGCACTCACCGGTCGGGTCCACCGCCTGGCCAGCGGTATAGACGGCGTCGGCCACGCGCGAGAACAGGCTGCGAGGTACCGCTGTCGCGGCGAATGGATGTGGAGCCGGCGAGGCGATCGAGCCCGATTGCGCCACGCGCGTATCGATCGCGGTCTTGACCTTGGCGATGATCCCCGCCGTGCGCGCTCGCAGCATGGCGGACCGAGCGGCCGGTATGCCGGTCAGCAGCAGCCCGGCGAGCGTCGCGATGATGGCCATGACGACCAGCAATTCGACCAGGGTGAATGCCAGGAAGCGCGGGGGCCTCACCATGCGCTCTTGCCCGATGCGGTGTAGGCGGGCTCCTGGTAGAGACGTTGGATCCACTTGAAGCCACCGCCCTGCACTGCGGGCAACTCGCTGGCCATGCAGCCGAGCTTGTCGGTGAACGACAGGTCACCCCAACGGGAATTCGGGTAGGTCGTGTTCCCGTTGGAATCCGTGTACGGCCGATTCTGGTCCTGCCATCCGCGGTTTTCCCCCAAGCCGAGTATTTCACCTTGGGGAGTTCCCGGTTCGCAGCCGGTCCATTCGACGCGGAACCACATGCGGTATTCGGCACGGGCGATCGCCTCGAAGGTGCTCTGATCGAAGAACAACCCGGATTCCTTGGCTGTGACCGGCTCATAGGCCCTGCGCTCGTCGGTCGCTGGCAGGTCCCAGAATCGGTAGCCGCGCGTGCCGCCCGCCCCGCAGGTGATGATGAACACGTTCCAGTTGGCGAGACCGCCTCCCGCTGCGCTCGGATGGTTGCTGGGATCGTAGAGGGCGACGCGGTCGTACCACGGATCCCCATTGTTGTCGTGGTCGGCGAGGAGTTCGCGGTAGACCCGGAACCACGCCTTGGCCTGGCTCTGCGGGCGATAATCGGGATAGCCGCTGGAGAGCTGGCCCCGTGCATAGTCGTTCCACGTGTCGGCCACCGGTTGCGGATTGAGCATACCGAGCGCGCCTTGCGTGGTGTCGTAGGCAGAGGCGAAGCGCAGCGGGAAGCCCGGCGTGTCGTAGAAGATGCTCTTCGACCAATTGGTCTGGGTGGACGGAGCGGCCCACGCCGTGTCGAACGCCGGATCGCTGTAGGCCACCGGGGGGACGAGCGGATTGGCGTTGAAGCGCCGTGTGATCGCATACGGAGTGCGTTTCCATACCGGCATCTGGCCGCGCATGACCGACCCGGGGAAAGGCCAGTGCCGCAGGTGCGCGAGTGGCAGGTCGGAGTCGCGGGGATAGGGTTGATAGGCCGGAGAACAATCCCACCAGGTCGGGGCGAGGATCCCCGCCGGGCCGGGGTTCGCGCCCTTGGGACGCGCGCCTTTCGGTCCGAGCGAGCCATCGCGGATGTCCGTCCAGCCGAAGGCCTGGCCCAGATCCTGGGTGACGGTGGTTCCGACCTTGATCGAGGTCCAGCCCAACCGGCTGCCCTCCTGCAGGTACATCATCCCGGCGTGGAGCATGATCCGAGCCTGCGCCTGCTGCTCGCTGAGGCGCACATCGTCGACATCGCTGCGCATCCGCACCAGGAAGGCGATCGCCAGCGTGAGCAGCATCATCGACAGGCCGATGACCATGATCAGGATCGCGCCGGAACGGGAATTATGGGCCACTGTAACGGTCTCCGGCGGGCGGGTCGGCGGGACGGGATGCCGACACCAAGGCCCAATGCTGACGTGCTCCCCGATAGGAGGCGGTGAGCGGTGTGCAGAAGAGTTCGATGCGCGTTCCCGACTCCGGGTCCGCGACCTCGACCTTGCAGACGGCGAGGTCGCTGGCACCAAACTGGTAGTGCCGCAGGATCGACGTGGTCAATGACGGGTAGCCGCGCGGCTTGCCGTAGCGGTCGATGGAGATGCTTCGCAGATCCGAGTCGGTGCGATTGTAGGGCAGACGAACCGTGGACGACGTGTTGTCGGCATCGCGGACGAGATCGCCCTCCTCATCCTGATGGGCGATGTCGTAGATCCATTCCTGGAACGGGTTGTCCTTCATCTTCTGATCGTATCCGTTCTCGAGCGTCGGCCTGAACCGGAGCGCGCGGATGAACTGCCCGGGACTCATGCCGAAGAAATCGACCCAGTTGGTCGCTGGCCACTTGTTGCTGTGCCGCGTATGGAAGTACCGGCAGCCATCCGCTCCGCCCGGGAATCCCTTGGCCAGGGGCGAACTGTTTTCCGGCCAGCGTTCCATTGGGGAGGACCGAAGTGCCATAGGTTCCATCCCAGCGGGGCAGCAACCCATTCTGGTCGAGAGCCAGCCAGTTCGATCCGGGGGTCGCGTACTGGACGGCGCCGAGATGCCCCAGGTGCTGTATGATCGCCACATTGAGCAGAGGGTAGGTCTGGGCGATCGCGTTCTGTTCGGTAGGCAGGCCGCTGGAGGCGATGGTGAAGAAATCCGAGCCGCGCATGTCGGTGCACGAAGCCAGTCGATAGTCGCCATAGAAGCAGACTGGATCGGCATCCGGATTCTGGGTGGTCCAGTCGAGGGTCACGCCGGGCAACCCGCGCTCGGGATCCATGTAGCCCTGCATCCAGCCATTGCTGACTCCGCACTGCGAACACACCGCGCTACCGGGCGCGTACATGACTCCGCAGCCGTTGCACTTCTTGGCCAGGACCCGCCAGTAGTAGTGACCGCGATACCAGGATCTCGGGTCATGCGGCAGCATGACGTTGGGATTGGGGAGCTTGCGCAGTTCGCTGGGAATGGCGGCGTTGGCATAGAGGCCAGGGTCGTTCGCAGTCGAACTGGTGAACTCGATCGGGGTGTAGAGTCGCCTGGTGCCGACGCCATTCACCGTGGCCCGGGCAGCGCGCGCCCAGGCTTTTTCGTAGGGTGCGGCCGCATTGGCTTCGGAATGGTGGAAGTCGCCGTCCTCAAGCGCCACCTGCAGCCCGACCCGGAGCAATTCGTTCTCGACGCTGAGCTTGCGCAGATTGGTGACGCCGCGGGATATGGCCCGGAAGGTCGAGAAGCACACCGTGACCAGCATGATGCCCAGTCCGAGCGCGACGATGATCTCGATTAACGTGAAGCCCCTGGTTGGCGATCTGGTGCAGGACCTCATTGTTTGACGCTCAGCCGAAGGATGGGGTCGTAGAAGACGAAGCGCGATACTTCGCGGGCCTGCATCCGGGTGCTCCTCGGGACCGGGCCACGATCGAGCTTGCCGTTATTGTTGCGGTCGGCGCCCCAGTGCCCCATCTGGATATCGGGAGTCGCGTTGTACTGGGCGAGGAAATCGCCGGCATTGCTGCCGAAAACGCCGACCATGTCGGTCGCCCAGGTGTGATTCCGATTGGCATCGGTCCAGAGATAGTTGTTCTCGGCGTTGCCGACCAGGAACGATACGAAGATACGGTTGGTCTGGATCGGCTCCCAGCGGTCGCCGTAGTGGAACCAGCGGGCGTGCTTGGCAGCGTCGATCGGCGCGCTCGGCGCGCTCTCGGCGTCATCGTACGATTGCCAATCCACCGCCCAGAACACCAGCTCGCGGGCGCGGTGTTCGGCGGCGAATCCGAGCCCGGGCCAGAAGCGGTCATTGTCATATCCCGCGGACGGCTCCGCGACCTGGGCATGATTCGCCAGTAACTGGTAATGGCTGGGGAGGGCCGAGGCGTTGCTCGGGGAGGTGTTCGGACCGTCTCCGTAGAAGTTGTTACGCGGTGCGCCTGATTGGTTGAATCCCAGGAAGAAGGTGGGCTGGTTGCTGATCTTGCGCCCGCCGTCCTGCATGTTCCGCGCATTGACCCAGCGGTAGAAGGACTCCCGGTATGAGCCAGGGCCACCGGCCAGATTGACGTTCTTGGGCGTGCGTACCGCGGTATCGAACGCCGACGCGGCGTCGCCGGCATCGTGGAACATGTCCCACAGCACCAGGGGATGGTCGGTCATCACCGGACGGTTGGCTGGGCGTGGCGCACCCCAGTCCTGGGGATTCTCGCTCGCATAGGCCATCACCCAGGCCATGCACATCTCGTGCGCCACTCGAGCGAAGGTCCGGTATTCAGCGGCATTGAATGGCTGCGTGGTGATCGGATCCTTGAGCCCGATGGACCCCTTCTGGATGTCCGCGTTCAGCGGGAGCCGCTCGTTTGGCGGAGGAATATTCGGCCAACGATCCCCGGTGACCATCATCGCCGCGAAGGCGAGGTAGCTGAGCGCATAGATCTGGGCAGGATGCGGTGGGAAGTCGGCCCCGGCCAACGTTCTCGGATCGACGTAGAGGAATTTCACCAACTCGCTGTTGGGATAATGCCATTCCTTGAGCGCGGTCGATGACCATGGGAAGACATCCGCGGTTTCCGCCGAGGTGATGGCGCGCATGGTCGGGGCGAGGCTGGTTATCGAAGCTGGTTTCACCTGCTGCCACAGATCGAGCGCGCGGTCGAGGAAGACCAACCGATCCTTCAGGGATACGATCTGCCACCCCATCTCGGTGTTCAGTTGCGGCATGATCTTCTGCCACCCCGACAGGGGGTCGCCAGCGAGCCTGCGGAAGGAGTGCCAGCCGGTGTACCAGGGGTCGCTGGTCAATCCTTGCCGTTTGCACGAGAGGTACTGGTGGTGCCAGGTGACGCCATGCTGCAGACCCTTCGGCCGCGAATACCCGGCGTCAGGCTGTTGCCGCCATGCTTCCGGATCCGGCGGAAGCGCCGGGAATTCCAGGACCTCGTCCATGTTCGGACCGAACGTCGGCTGATATCCCCGGGCATTGGCGTTGCCGACGGCGCCGTCGATATAGAGCGCCCATTGCGGCGGGAAGGGGTACTGCTCGTACCACGGCCAGTTCTCGACGGGGTGCACGGGCAGGACATTCTGCTGGGCGCTGGTGACGACCGCGCAGACTAGGCGGTGGTATTCGGGCGGTGGCCGAGCTGACAATCCGGTGCCGCGGGCCCCGCCCAGGCTGGCGGTCCGCACGATCGCGGGGTCGGGGAAGAACAGGTAGCCACCATCGGCGAGCAGGGACTCGATCTCGCCGCCCTCGCTGTCCAAGCGCTTGGCGATCTCCAGCGGGACCGGCAGCAATCCGGTGGTCATCCCGTTGAGGGCCTGTTCGAAGTCCGGTGCATAGGTTTGCGCGTAGATGGGTCGCGACCGGAATTTGTCCGCGAATCCCGGCCTGGGGAATCCGTTGTCATTCTCGGCCTGGAACCACGAGTCGCCGGCGAGCCCCTCGGTGCCATAACTGCCGAGCCCGCGCAGCTGCAATGGCGGATTGTGGAAATTGTCCATCATCGACATCGCGATCGCGCTGGCGTAGAGCTTGTAGCGCGCCTGGTGCTGGGCCTTGAATCCCGCGGGGAGCAGCGCCACGACGCTCAGCGCCGCGACCAGGAAGACGATGAGCGCGACCAGGATCTCGAACAGGGTCAGGGCGCGGCGCATGTCATGCTCAGGGACGCTCGTTGGTCGCGAAACCGGCGTGGAAGATGGCGATGGCCGAGACCGCCTTCGAGTTCGCTGCGCTGCCCTTGACCTGGACCACCGTCGGGAACGGCGACGGGTCGCTGCTTGCGACGCCGAAGCCGGTCGGCGCTGCGGTCGCACTGATCCCGGTGGCGACCACGTCATCGGTGATCGGTTCGCCGCTGCCGTATCGCGCATATACCAGCCACGACTGGGCCCCGCTGTTCAGGGGGGTGACGCTCGTCATCGCGGTCGCCACGACCACCTGCGACGGGAAGCGATAACGGAAGACCGGGGGATTGAGCGCGTCATCGGCAGGGCCGGCGGGATCCTGCCGGAGCAGGCAGGGGGTCAGCGATGAGCCCAGGTCGGAAGCCCGCATCGTGGCGTGAACCAGGCCGACCTCGGTCCCGTTGGGTCCCTGGATGATGGCGACGCCATAGTGGGCGATCGGCGCCGCCGTGTTCATCACCCCATCGAGTCCATCGCTCTCGCGGCGTGCCATCAGGCGGGCCCGACGCCACGCTTCGATGATGGCATCGCCCGCGCTCTGCACCTGGCCCTGGCGGAACGAGGGCACGATCGCCGGAACCACTGCGGCGGCGAGGATCATGATGATCGAAACGACGGTGCAGAGCTCGATCACGGTGAATCCGCCACGGCGGCGATGGCAGAAGCTTCCCGGGGTTATGCAGGGGCTCATGGTTGAGCCTACCCCACGATTCTCAGGTTTGGAAGGCGGGCCGTACAGGCGCTGCCGAGCAAGGTCCGAGGAACGGATTTCTGGCGATGTTAACATAGTTACAGAGATAACTACAGGCACGGGTTTTCCACGTCGAATTCCGCCCTATTCATCAATATCGGATGACGGTGCGTCACACCTACCACCCAGGTCAGCTGCTAACAGACCCAGCAGCGGCCGTGGGGTGCGATACATCGGAGCCATGACAAGCCGTAGGGGGTTCACACTCATCGAGCTGATGGTGGTCATGGCCATTATCATGGTGCTAGTTGGCGGGTCGCTTCCGATCTACGCCCACATGAAGAAGCGGGCCAAGCTCGACCAGACCCGTGTCCTGGTCAAATCGGTGGGCGCTGCCATCTCCGCCTATTCTTCCACCGGAGGGGTCTGGTCATGGATGACCACCAGCGGACCGCGCCAGGCTCCCCTGTGGGACCTCAATCGCGACGGACTCCTCGATGGGCCTCCTGACGCGGATACCGGTTTCTCGACGACTTCGCAGCCCACCAGCGCCCAGGCCTCGGCCAGTGGCTACGGTGGCTTCCTCGGCATGACCGCCTTCGAAGCCCCGCGCGGCCTCGTCAAGAATCGCCTGCTGGTCGATGGTTGGGGCAACCGCCTGCGCGTCGCCTACGGCGCCGAGGTCTACGGACCGAGCCAAGTCGGAGTCTATTCCTGCGGGATCGATGGTGCCCCCGGCACCGCCGACGACCTGCGCAGCTGGACGCCGCGGTAGCGCCAGCGCACCGCCGAACGCGCGGAGCCTCAGCGCGAGCGCGCTTCCAGCTCCTCCCAACGCACGTAGAGGCCATCGAGGTCGCTCTGGCACTTGGCCAGCGCGGTGCACGCGGCGTGCAGGGCATCGGCATCGCTCGCGATCTTCGGATCGCTGGCGCGCGCCGACAGCTCGGCCAGCTTTTTCTCGCTGGTCTGGATGCGCTCGCCGATGCGCCGGAGTTCGCCCTGTTCCTTGGCCGACAGCC
>JACDEC010000024.1 GCA_013816645.1 Planctomycetota bacterium | reverse complement strand
GATCAGCGCGGTGGCCTGTTGGGTCCACGCCCAAGGTTGATCGGGGAACGCCAGCGTCGCCTCGCGGGCGAGCGACACCGCGGCCGCGGCGTCGCCGCCTTCGAGCAGCTGTGCGATCGCCTCGCGCCAGCTGGCGACTTCTACCGCGCGTGGCCGGGCGGCCGCAGCGCCAATGGGATCGACGGGGATCGCGCTCGGCTTGCGGTGCGCCCAACCGGGCTCGCCGAGATCATCGAGGCCGGCCCACACCCGCAGGATCGCGTAGCGCGGCGTGCCCCAGACCTCGGGCATGCGTGCGATCCAAGCGGGCATGTCGTCTTCCATGACCGCGATGGTCTCGTCCAGCGAGCGACCGGCGGCGTGGTGGGCGCGCACCTGATCGAGGAAGTAGCGGCAGATGCGTTCGAGCAGCGCGAGTTCAGCCTCGCCGGCGACAGGACCATGACCGGGCAGCACAGCGGCGGCGCCGAGCGAGCGGATCTCGGCGATTGCGGCGAGCCAGCCGTCGTCCTCGAGGCCCTCGCGCTGGCTGGGCTGGCCGAAGATCGGGAAGCTGCCGGTCATCACCGTGTCGCCGGCCACCGCGATGCGTTCCTGCGGGCACCAGACCAGGGTCGGATCGGCGGTCTCGGCATCGTGCCCGAGGCGCAGCTCCAACGTCACCCCGCCGAGATCCACGCTGGCGAGATCTTCGGCGAAGACGTCGGGCAACAGGGGATCGGGACCGAGTTCGAAACCACGCCCGCTGAGGAAGCCCTTCTGGCGGGGCGCGCGCTCGACCATCGCGCGCGCGGTGCGACGGCTGGCGACCAGCGTCGCGCCGGCCTCTTTGAACACCGCATTGCCGTTGGTGTGGTCCCAATGGTAGTGGGTGTTGATCGCGTAGAGCACCGGCTTGGCGAAGGTCTTGACCACGTGCTGGTGGAGCCGCCGGGCGAGCGCCTGGTTGACCTGGGTGTCGATCACCGCGATGCCGCGCTCGCCGACCACGACCCCGCTGTTGACGATGTTGCGCCAGATGTAGACGCGATCGCTGACGCGCTCGAGCGCGCCGTATTCACGCGGTGCGAATGGATTGGGGGGGCGCGACATGGCGCGACATCGGATCATCGCTCAGCGGGCGCACAACCGGCTCTGCGGCCAGGCTTGCGCTCGGTCGGGGTTCAGCTGCCGGCTTCGGCCAGGACCTGCTCGGCGACCAGCAGCGGCGTGCCCGGCATGCGCACCATCAAGGCGATCGCATCCGATGGGCGGCAATCGAGCACGGCCTCGGCGTCGTCGGGCCCGGCCAGGACCAGCTCGGCGAAGAAGGTCCCTTCCTTGAGGTCGACCACCCGGATCTCGCGGCACGTCCAGCCCACCGCGACCAGCAGGTCGATGAACAGGTCATGGGTGAGTGGGCGCGGGAACTTCTGCGCCTTGACCGCGCGGTCGATGGCCAGCGCTTCCAGCGCGCCGATGACGATCGGGATGCGGCGCGCGCCGTCCTTCTCGGTGATGAAGATGACCTGCTGGTCGCCCTGCTCTTCGAGGAGGATGTGGGACAGGAAACACGGGCGCAGCGGCATGCGGGCGGGATGGTAGCGCAACCCGCCCCGGGGGAACGACCATCCCGCGGGGTCGCTCTCGGCGAGCCGCCCAGCCCTATTCCGGGGCGTTGGCCACGGTGGTGTGCTCGGCCAAGGCGGCGATCTCGGACGGAGCGATGCGCGCGACGTCGGCCCGGGCGGCATTGGCCGCGCCGGCGGCGGCTGCGTAGCGCAGCTGCTCCACCAGCGGCAAGCCGGACAACCGGGCGTGGGCGAGCGCGGCGAGGTAGCAGTCGCCGCTGCCGATCGGGTTGACCTCGGTCACCGGCGGTGGCGTCACCCGGAAACGCCCCTGGGGGTGGCGCACATGGACCTCCCGAGCGCCATCGGTCAGGTGGAGCTCCGCGCACGCCAGCCACAGCCGTCCATGCTCGTATTCCGTGCGATTGGGTTTGGCCACCGCCGGGGGGTGGCTGCCGGACAGCGCTTCGAGCATGGCGGGGCCGTAGGCGTCGACCCAGCAGGTCACCGCGGCGAGGTCGCACGCATCCAGGACCATGCGGTAGAGGCCCACGCAGGCCGGGTCGGGCACCGAGCCGCTGACGATGACCAAGTCGATGCCGGTGAGCAGGTCGCGCACCCGGGCGAGCAGCGCGCCGACTTCGGCCGGAGTCACGGCGAAGCCGTCCTCGAGCACCGCGGTGGTACCGCCGCCGGCGGCGACCGCGCTGAAGCCGATGCGGGTGCGCGCAGCGGTGGTCACGAACGCGGGTTCGATGCCATCGGCGCCGACCAGCTCGACGAGCTGGCGACCGCTGTCGCCGCCCGCGAAGCCGGTGGCGACGACCCGGTGGCCATGGCGAGCGAGCACCCGCGCGACGTTCAGCCCCTTGCCGCCGGCGAGCGCCTCGATGCGCGTGGTGCGCGTCACCGTGCCGAGCGCCAGCGGGGTCAGCGCGAGGTGGTCGAGGAGGGTATTGGCGGTGAGGGTGAGGATGTTCGCCATGGTCGGTCCCCGCGTGCGGACCTCGGGCTCAGCGGCCGTTGTTGAATATGTCCGCGTTGGGCCGGCTGTCCGTGAACAACGGTGCGTCGTCGATGATGCTGCCGGATTGCGCGCCGCGCTCGGCTTCCAGGGCTCCGACCAGCTGCGCGCCGCCGTGATTGGCGACATCGCGCGCCCGCTCGACGGTGAAGGTCCAGATGTCGCGGGCGAACTGCACCCAGTCGTCCTCGGCCAGCTGCACCCGGTCCGCTTGCTTCTCCCAGCCCGACAGGTCCATCCCGGGTTTGCCCTGGTACGCTTCGCGCACGGCCAGGGTGATCTCGCTGATGACCTGCGTGTCGGCGGATAGCGAGCTTCGGCGGTACGACATCAGCGAGTTCTGGACCTTGAGCCGGCTGCGCAGGGTCGGGTGCTTCTCGGCGATGCGGGCGAACGGCAGCGTCCGCGAGATGGAGTAGCCCCGGCTATCGAACAAACCGAGCATCCGGCTCACGAAACGATCCTTGGGCAGCTCGGGGTACGGCACGAAGGCGCGCAGGCGATCCCAACCAGGCGCGTTGTCGCGAGGTCCGAGCGGCGCCCTGCTCGCCAGGGTGATGTTGTTGCGGGTGTCGGCTGGATTGAAGGCGAGGGCTCGGCGCGTCTCGTCCGTGTCCATCCCCGCGGGCGGCGCGGCGGGCAATGACATCACGGGCATGTTGTGCGCGTGGACCAGTCCAGCGGCGCGCATGCTGCGCAACGCTCCGCCGAGGACGCGATGCTTGTTCCCGCCGCCGGCAGGCCGGGCGTAGGCGCCGATGATGTTCGCGAGCAGGATGCCGTCGGTGCCGAGGATGTCGCCGCACTGGGCGAAGAACTCGACGGTCATCAAGTGCGGCGGGATGGTCGATCCCGAGGTGTAGGCGTCGAGCACGACGACATCGAAGGGTCGCTCGGCAGCTTCACGCTTGGCGGCGAAGCGGATGTACTGGCGGGCGTCCTGGGTCACCAGCCGCAGGCGCGGACGGCCATCGCTGGTCTTCTGGGTCTCCAGCCAGCGCAGCAGCGGGTAATGGTCGCGCACCATGTCGATCACGACCTGGTCGATGTCGACCACGGTGATCGCCGCCTGCGGGAAATGGTGGGCGTACACCGCGATGCCGATGCCGCTGCCCAGGCCGACGATCAGGATATTGGGATCGGCTGCGCGGTAGGCCGCCGCAGGACCTCCGGCCGCCTGTTCGGCGCGATCCATCAACCGGCGGTTGAGCAGCACGGCCGCCGGGAACAGGTTGACGTAGCGGGTGTTGGCCAGGGTTCCCGGATCGGGCGACAGGGCGAACGGCCAGGTGTCGTCAGGCAGTTTCGGTGCCACCATCCCGGCGGACACCAGGTGGCGCAGGCGATCGTCCTGCTTGGCCATGTCCTGGAGATCTCCCCAGGTCGGGCTCAGGCAGACGCCACCCTCGACGCGGTTGAAGAAGCGCAGTTGGGCGTAGTTGCCGCCCTCGGACGCGACCCACGTGATGTTGGAATAGGCGCTGTCGCGATGCGCAACCGCCGCCTGGTCACCGGCGAGATCGACGGCGTGAAAACGGTAGGGGTCGTCCTGGAACGCCCAGCCGATCGCTGCGGCGGCGGCGAACAGTACCAGGCCGATCAAGGCCTTCATGCCGACACCTGCGGGGCCGCGACCGGAGTGGCCACGGTGGTCACCGTGGCGCTGGCGTCCATGCGCTTGACCAGGTGAGCCAGGCCGAGGAGGCCGAGCACGATGCCCATGGCGTAGAGGTTGGTGCGCAGGTCGACCCGTTCCATCAGCACGTAGTCCGAGACCAGGATGCCGAGCACGTTGCCGACCGAGCCGACCGCGTAGAGCGTGCCGGTGGTGCGGCCGACCCGCTCGGCGTTGACGAACACCAGCTTGACCAGGATCGGCGAGATCGCGCCGAGCAGCAGCGAGGGCACCAGGAACAGCAGGGTGGCGGCGAGCAGCACGCCCCAGCGCGCCTGGTGCACGGTCTCGCCGAGCGCCTCCATCAGGCGCAGGTCGAAGGCCGGGATCAGGCAGTAGCAGGCGCCGGAGGCGAGGAGCAACCAGCCGAGCGCGGCGTTGCTGCGCGCCCGGTCGGCGATGCGTCCGCCGATGACATAGCCGATCGACAGCGAGAGGATGAACACCGAGATGATCGCGGCCCACACGTCGATCGACGAGCCGAAGATCGGGTACAACACCCGTCCGCCCATGATCTCGAGCGCCATCATGCAGAAGCCGGCGATGATGGAGGTGGCGTAGAGGCAGAAGAGGCGCATGCGGTCGCTCCGGGAAGGCGGGGAAGGTAGTGCCGGTCGCGGTCGGTGCTAGCGATGACGTGGGGGGGGGCGGGGTGTGGGGTGCGAGGTGCGGCGTGCGACGTGGAGCAGTCTTTGGCTTCACGAGCGCGGGCGACGAGTCTTCGCACTTCGCACTTCGCACCCCGCACACGCACCCCCCTACCGATCGATGCCGCGCTTCTCCGGCCCAGTCCCGCGCGTGCCATCATCGCCGACGCTCAGGGCGATATCATCGATGATGCGGTGGATGGCCAGGGGCTGGCCGGCGAGCAGGTAACGCACGCGGGTGTCACCTTGGCGGGTGATGACGATGAGCTCACCGCGCTCGTTGCGCATCTGGTCATCGACCAGGATGAAGGGATCAGTGGTCAGCAAACCAATCAGCCGGCGCTCATCGGCGCTGGCCTGGGAATGGGAAGCGCGCTCGCAGCCGATGGCGAAGGCCAATGCGAACACCAGCGCCAACGCGAAGGGAACACGGGTGGAGCGAGCGACGGTGCGGCCGGGCATGGGCGGCATCCTGGCTCGCACGCTGCCTAGCGCCAGTCGGAAGCGAACAGCCGGCGCAGGGCAGGGTTCGTCTCACCGGGGACAGGGCCGAGCCACAGGTCGCCCAGCCCGGTGAGGGGCAGGCCGCCGTCCTCGACCGGCGGCAATGCGCCATCGAGGACCACGAGCAGGCGGCCGTCGTCGGCAGGGTGCGGCCAGCACAGTGCCAATGCCCGGCGATCGGCGCGGGGCCAACGCTGATCGGCGACGGTCAGCGTGCGATCGTCCCAGGCGACGGGCAGGCTCAGCCCGTCCTCGACGAATCGGGCGAGGACGGTGTTCGAGCGGGGATTGCCGATCAGCACGAGGTGGTGGCGCGCGAAGTCGCCGACCGCGAATCGCTGATCGTCGACGCGGGGCGGAACGCCCTGGGCATGGGCGACCCAGGCGCGCACCAGATCCGCTTCGAGGCGCGCGTTCGCGGCGGCCGCAGCCTCGCTCTCGCCCGTGCCGCGGATCACCACGAACGGACCGTCGGCATACGCGTCGACGGGACCCAGCGCGTGGCCGAGGCGCTTGCGCTGATCCCCAGGAGGATGTCCGGGCGCCCGATAGGGTTTACCGTCGACCGTGCACCCAGGCGTCGGCGGTGCGATGGCGAGCCGGGCGATGCCGCTGGTGCGCAGTGCGTCCGGCGCCAGCCACTGCAGCGTCCCCGCCTTGCCCCATGCGGTCAGTTCGTCGACCTCCACCGCACCGTAGCGCCTCGGCGCGGCGACGACGTACGCACGTACCGACCCGGGCGGTTGCTCGCGCGGTCGCCACAACGACGCGTCGGCATCGGGCAGCGCGGTGATAGCGACCCCGGCCTGGCGCAGGCGTTCCTGCCAGGCCACCGCGCTGGCACCGATGGTGCCGGCGATCGCGACGCCGACCAGGTGCGGTGCTCGCCGTCCGGGGATGCGGCGCAGATCCAGCCACTGCTGGGTCGCATCGCCCGCCGCCGTCTCGCCGGCGAACCACGGCGAGACCAGGGTCAACGAGGCGACCGCGTCGGGATGCTCCTCTGCCCAACGGACCGCGCCCTGCGCGCCTGCCCCGAACGCGACGATGGCGATCCGCTCGGGCTTGGGCTGTCCCAGCCGTTCACAGGCCGCGGCGAGCGTGGCCTCGACGCGAGTCACGGCGATGCCGCGGTGGCGGACATCGCCTGCGGGGTAGGTTTCGATCACCGCGCAACCTGCCGCTCCAGCCGCATCGAGCGCCGCGGCATCGAGCATCGGCCAACGCTCCTTGGTCGGTGCGTGGCGCAGATCGGCGAACACCAGCACCGGGCGTGGACTGGCCAATCCCGACGGGCGATTGAGTCGGTAGGGTTGCACGCTGCCATCGACCGGACAGCGCAGCGCCCAGGTCGGAGCACCGGCCTCGGTCTCGCGACGACCCGCGTTCCAGGCGTCGAGCCGGCTCACCAGGGTGGCGAGGTCGCTCAGCGCCGCGACCGTGGCTGGACCGACCGCGAGAGCGGCACCCTGCTCGACCCACAGCCAGGGCAGGGGGTCGCGTTCTCCGCTGGCGAGCAGGCGTTTGTAGGCGGCATCGAGCGCCAGGCGTGCGCGCTCAGGCAGGGCCAGGGGGCTGGCCATGGTCTCGCGGAGCCCTCCGCCAGCGATCAGGATGGCGCGCGCCTCGACGCCTGGTCCGGCTGGATCGGGATCGTTCGCGAACAGCACCACGCCGACGCCGGCGCGCAGCTGACCGAGCCGCTGGATATCCAGCACGACCTGGGCGAGGGTCCGCGCGCCTTGGACCACCGCGACGGTCAGCGTCGCCGGCCCGAGGTCGGCATCGACGCCAGCCACCGCGCGCTGGATGGTGCAACGCCAGGCGGTGCCGGGTCGCAGCCAGTGGTCGCCATCGATACGCAACGCGCCGCCTTCGACGGCTGCGAGAACGCTCGCGATCATCAGCACCGCCAGGCAGCGCATCACGATCCGGCCGCGGCGACGATGCCGGGATAGAGCGCCTGGTAGGCGACGTAGTCCCCGGCGATGCGACCGATACGCTCGCGCAGGTCGGCGCCCAGCGGTTTGATCACGCGTCCGGGAACTCCGGCGATCAGGTGGTGGGCAGGCACGGTCATGCCCTCGCCGACGACGCAGCCGGCGGCGACCAGGACGCCCTCGCCGATGACCGCGCCATCGAGCACCCGACTGCCCAGCCCGAGCAGGGCGCCGTCGCCCACGATGCAGGCGTGGGCGATCGCGCCGTGCCCCAGGCTGACACGATTGCCCAGCACGCATGGCCGCGCCCGGCTGACATGCAGCACGCAGGTGTCCTGGACATTGCAGGATGCGCCCAAGGCGACGTAGTTGATGTCGCCGCGCAACACGGCGCCGAACCACACCGAGCATTGCGGGCCGAAGCGCACATCCCCGACCAGGGTCGCGTTGGGCGCGAGGAAAGCCGGCATCTGCGGAGTCACGCCATTGATGGGGAACAGGATTGGCACGGGGGTTGGGGGCCGGGGGTTGGGGGTCGGTCGGTGCTGGTGGTGCTTGCCGTGGTCCTGCGATCGTGGACCTCCCGAGTTAGGAACCAGCGCCAGAAACGCATCCGGCCCCCGACCCCGTGACCCCCGGCCCCCGTCTCTTGTCCCGTGATGCGACCCGCCGATCATACCCGCCCATGACCACCGTGACCTCCTCAGCCGCCGACCTTCGCAGCGATGCCGCCGCTGTCCGACGCCTCGCCGACGCCGTGTGCGCCGGGCACGAGGTGAGCACTGCCGAGGGTCGCGCGCTGCTCGACATCGCACCGGGCAGCGAGGCCGCCCGGGAACTGTTCGCGGGCGCCCAGCGCATCCGCCAGCACTTCCTGGGCAGCGCGGTGAAATGCTGCTCGATCCTCAACGTCAAGGCCGGCAACTGCTCCGAAAACTGCAGCTACTGCGCGCAAGCCTCGGGCGTCGCCGCCGAAACCTACGACAAGCACAAGTGGCTGCCCGCCGAGGACGTCGCTGCCGCGACCGCGTCGGCCGCCGCCAATGGCGCCCAGGCGCTGGGGCTGGTCGCCGCCTGGAAGGGGGTCAAGGAGGGCTCGCAGCTCGACATGGTCTGCGACGCCATCGCCAACTTCTCGCAGAACGGCAAGGTCCGCGCCGACGTCAACCTGGGCATCCTCGAGAGCCAGCACTGCGCGGATCGCATCGCCTCGGCCGGGGCCGCGGTCTACGGTCACAATCTCGAGACCGCGCGCAGCTTCTTCGCCAAGACCTGCTCGACCCACAGCTGGGAAGAGCGCCTGAAGACCATCCAGTTCATCCGCAAGGCCGGCATGGGCCTGTGTTCGGGCGGGATCGTCGGCATGGGCGAGGACAAGGACCAGCGCATCGAATTCGCCGAGCAATTGCGCTTCATCGCCCCGGACATGGTGCCGATCAACTTCCTCAACCCGATCTCGGGCACCGGCCTGGCCGAGCGCGCGCCGCTCGATGCCGACGAGGCGCTGATCACCCTGGCGGTGTTCCGCTTCATGCT
Source organism: Planctomycetota bacterium (assembly GCA_013816645.1). Classification (GTDB taxonomy): domain Bacteria; phylum Planctomycetota; class UBA11346; order UBA11346; family UBA11346; genus JACDEC01. Next base: position 5,676 of record JACDEC010000024.1, on the reverse strand, counting down.
CGGCGACCGCAACATCATGGCGGCGGGCGGCAAGGAAGTCGTGCTCGGCGAGCGCATCCACGAGGTCTTCGCCGCGGGCGTCAACGCGGTGATGGTCGGCAACTACCTGACCACGCTGGGTACCGCGCCGGACTACTGGAAGGACGCGGCGGCGCGCCATGGGCTGGTGCTGGCGTCCGGGGTGACCGAGATCGAGGGCGAGCAGAAGGGTTGCGGTTCGTCCTGCGGGCACGGCTGAGCGGACGCTTCAGCGGTCCGCCACCACCCAGGCGGCGGCCTCTTCAGCGCGGGTGCAGCGGACCGGCGAGCCCGGGCCACGGATCCCCGACTTGGCCGCGCTGGCGCAGCCAGGCGTCGACCAGGACCAGCGCCGCCATCGCTTCGACGATTGGCACCGCGCGCGGCAGCACGCAAGGATCGTGGCGGCCCTTGGCCTGGAGTTCGACGTTGTTGCCGGCGTCGTCGGCGCTGGCCTGCGGCTTGAGCACCGTCGCGGTCGGCTTGAACACCGCGCGCAGGTCGATCGGCATGCCGTTGCTGATGCCGCCCTGGATGCCGCCCGAGCGATTGCTGGTCGTGGCCATGGCCGGCGGTTGACCGGGCTGCCAGGCGTAGGGGTCGTTGTGCTCGATGCCGGTGAGGTCCGGCCCCGCGAAGCCGGAGCCGACTTCGACGCCCTTGCACGCCGGCAGGGACAGCAGCGCCTGGGCGAGCAGCGCGTCGAGCTTGTCGAATACCGGTTCGCCGAGCCCGGGCGGGATGCCCTGCACGACCAGGCGCAGGTTGCCGCCGAGGCTGTCGCCGCGCTTCTTGGCGGCGAGGATCGCGGTTTCCATCGCCGCCGCGGCGCTGGCGTCGGGGCATCGGGTGGGGTGCGCATCGACCGCGGCGCGGATGACGCCCAAGGGATCGATCGCGGCCCGCGCATCGACTTGGTGCACGCGCTCGACCCAGGCGCAGATGCGCAGCCCGGGGAAACGTGCGGCGAGCAGCTGCTCGGCGACCGCGCCGGCGGCGACTCGGCCGACGGTTTCTCGCGCTGACGAGCGCCCGCCACCCTGCCAGGCGCGGATGCCGTACTTGGCGTCGTACCCGAAGTCGGCGTGCGAGGGCCGGTAGATGTGGTGCCAGTCGGCGTAGCTGCCCGAACGCTGGTCCTGGTTGCGCACCAGCAGGCAGATCGGCGTGCCCAGCGTGCGTCCGCTCTCGGCATCGAGCCCGGACAGCACCTCGACGCTGTCCGCTTCGTCGCGCGGGGTGACCAGATTGCTCTGACCAGGCCGACGCCGGGCCAGGAACGCCTGCACCGCGACGAGGTCCAGAGGGTGGCCGGGCGGACAGCCATCGATGACGCAGCCGACCGCGGGGCCATGGCTCTCGCCGAAGGTCGTCACCCGGAACGCCGCGCCGAAAGTGTTGCCGGGCATCGTCCGCGTTTATCGCACGTGCCTGCGTGCGCGCCAGCGCTTCACCCCGCCTTCACCGGATGCGCGCGAGCTTCGACGGTTGGCTCCGGTCGGTATTGCGCCTGGGGGGGGAGGCGCTAAACAGTGGCCCTTTCGTAACGCGACCCTTTCTTCCGCGGAGAGCCGGCGATGTCGAACAAGATCAAGAAGCTGAAGCTGCGCCTCGAGGGGTTCAACAACCTCACCAAGTCGCTGAGCTTCAACCTCTACGACGTCTGCTACGCGAAGACCGCGCAGGAGCGCAAGGACTACATCGCGTATATCGACGAGGAGTACAACGCCCAGCGCCTGACCAGCATCCTCACCGAGGTCACCAACATCATCGGCGCGACCATCCTCAACATCGCCCGGCAGGACTACCATCCCCAGGGCGCCAGCGTGACGATGCTGATCAGCGAGCAGCCGCTCGACAAGGAACCGGAGAACCCGGAGCAGCCCGGTCCGCTGCCCGAGGCGGTGGTCGCCCATCTCGACAAGTCGCACATCTGCGTGCACACCTATCCCGAGGCGCACCCGACCAGCGGCATCTGCACGTTCCGCGCCGACATCGACGTTTCGACCTGCGGCAAGATCTCGCCGCTGCGCGCGCTGAACTACCTCATCCACAGCTTCGACGCCGACGTCTGCAACATCGACTACCGCGTGCGCGGCTTCACCCGCGACATCGAGGGCGTGAAGCACTACATCGACCACAAGATCACGTCGATCCAGAACTTCATCAGCCAGGACATCATCCTGGACTACCAGGCCATCGACACGAACAACTACCAGGACCTGCTGTTCCACACCAAGCTGAAGCGCACCGAGGTCGACCTCGACCACTACCTCTTCGGCGGCTCGGCGAAGGAGAAGCTGACCACCAAGAGCGAGCGCGAGAAGGTGCGCAAGCGGCTCTCCGAGGAGATCCAGGAGATCTTCTACGGCAGGAACTTCCTGCAGTAATTCGCCTCGTCGGCGCTGCGGTAGGTCCGCCTCCGGCGGAGGCCTGCGACTCCCAACGAGAGACCCGAGGGCGCATGCCCTCGGGTCTCTTCGTTGGCCGATGCCGCGCAGGGCAGGGTCAGGCTGGCGGGGTCTCGTCGCCGGCCGGCGTGGCGGCCTCGGCAGGCTTGGCTTCGTCGGCCGGCTTGACCTTCTTGGTGAAGCGCGGCGGCGGGTTGCCCTTGATCGTGAACGGCTCGTCGGCTTCCAGATCGACGGCGACCTTCATCGCCGTGCGCAGGATGTTCTGGATATCCATGCTCGAGTAGCTGGTGGCGAGCTTGAAGGTCACGCCGATGCGGCGGGGCTGGGTGAGGTCGGTGTACTTGGCCCACACCAGGTGGGTGGTCTGCGAGCCCTCGAAGGGCGCGGTGATCCAGAGCTGCAGGCGGTGGGCCTGGCTCTCGGCCTTGTAGACGGCGAGGTAGTCGCGGTCGTCTTCGCCGGTCACCGTCAGCTGCAGTTCGCGGGCCAGGGCATTCATGCCGTGACGGCCGTTGTTGCGGCTGCTGCTGAGTTTTTCCTGTTGGCCGACCGTCATCTCGTGCATCCCGAGGCTCATCTTGCGCAGCAGCTTGGTCGCGGTCGCGTTGATGTGCGGGCCGAGCACAACCTTGAGGTCGCGCTCGGGGAAATTTGCGTACGTTTGCGCGGTCATGCGCTGCTTATAGGTTGGCAACCCATGGCGACAACAGCATTTCAGGCACAGGAGCCATCGTGCGATGTGCATCGCAGCCGCCCGCGCGCGGGATGTCCGCAGCGATGAATCCGCTGCCTCCGGCGCTGCTCGCCTTCGAGTCGATCGCGCGTTCGGCCAGCGCCTGCGTCCTCGCCCGCGACGGCGGGGAACTCGCCTACGCCGACCTCGCCGGGCGCGAAGCCGAACGAGGGTTGGTCGCGCTGGTCGACCAGCTGTTGCGAGCCCACGGCGTTCCCGGCGCCATCGCGGTCGCCGTGGGCCCAGGTAGCTTCACCGGCCTGCGCGTCGCCGTGGCCTGCGCGCGCACCCTCGCCTGGCTCGATGGCCTGCCCGTCCATGCCGTCGACAGCCTGGCGGCGCTCGCCTGCGAACGGGGAGACGGGTTGTGGTGGGTCCTGCTCCCGCTCAAACGGGACACCACGTTCCACGGTCTCTACCACGTAGTCGCCGGTCGCTGCACGACCGTGCTGCCACCGACCGCCTGCGCCGACAGCGCATCCCCGGAACTGCCACCCGACATGGCTAACGCCATCGCAGTCGGGCCGGCCCTGCAGGCCAAGCCTGGTTTGGCGCAGCGCTGGTGTCCGTCGGTGACCCTGGGCGATCCTGCGCCGCCGACCGCCCGCGGCGTCGCAGCCGCCGCACCGTCGACACCAGCGATCGCCTGGGCCGGCGTGCTGCCCGCCTACCACCAGGATCCGGCGCCGGTGATCCAACGCCGCAATGCGATCAGTCCAGTGCGCGAGTGACCAGGGACCACCGGGCGATCCACCAGGGGTCCTCACCGGGTGCTGGAGCATTTCCGCTAGCCCAACGTTAACAATCACGACAGCTCGTCGAGAAGCACATCGTCGGCGTTGCATTATGCATTGCACGCCGATGACTTGATGCACCATCTTTCCTGACACGTGCGAAGAGGCCGTGGCGCAGAACCCCGTCACAAGGCCTTCACATGCGGTCGGAGCGATCCGTCACCTCTTCGTCGTCGCACGTCCGCATGCCGCCATTGGCTGGCCTGTCGCGTAACTGGGCGTGCGCTGGCCCGGTATGGCGACAGCCGAATCGTTCCGCGCTTGCGCCGTCGTCGATCAGTGTCGGACCCTGCCCGCCGTCGCGGCGTTTCCCCATGCGCCCCCGCCCCATCCCTGCATCTTCGGCCCACCCGTGATTCCGGAATCCCCATGACCACCGTCGCCCCTGCCCGCCGTCACCTGACCTGGATCCGCCATCTGGTCGTGCTGCTCGGTCTGGCTGGGCCGTTGGCGGCGGCGCAGTTCGCGGTGGTGGTGTCGAGCGCGTCGCCGGTGCCCGGTACGACGGCGACGCTCACTGTGCAGGAGAGCAATCCCAATCAGCCGGGCGCGGCCTACCAGTGGTCGGTGGTGAGCGTGCCGGCAGGTGGCGGTACGCAGTTCGCCACGCCGACGGTGAAGACCACGGAGGTGACGTTCACCGGCGCGGGCATCTACAAGTTCGCCTGCGAGCGCACGATCGCCGGCCAGCGGCGGCGCGACACGCTCCGGCTGCCGGTATCGCACACCCTGACCACGATGGCGGTCTCGCCGGCCAGCGTGGTCGTGGCGCCGGGCGGTTCGACCGCGTTCAGCGCGATCGGCACCGACCAGTTCGGCATGGCCTACGGCCCGGTGCCCTTGGCATGGTCGGTGAGCGGCGGCGGCAAGATCAGGAGTTCCGGCGTGTTCACCGCCAATCAGGCGCTCGGCAGCTGGGTGGTGACGGCAACCTCGGGATCGTTCACCGCCCAGGCCCAGGTGCAGGTGGCGATGCCCAACACCAGCCCCTCGGTGGCGGTCGCCGCGTCGGCGACGCCGGCGGTGGTGGTGGGCAGCCAGACCCAGCTCAGCGCGCGCGGCGCCGACGACGGCGGCGAGGCCAACCTGACCTACACCTGGACGGCGACGGGCCCCGAGCCGGTGACGTTCAGCGCCAACGGCACCAACGCGGCGCGCGACTGCACCGCGACCATCAGCGCCGCCGGCATGTACAATGTCCAGGTGACGATCCGCGACGCCCAGGGCCAGAACGTGACCTCGGCTGCGTCGTTCGAGGTCCAGCAGTCCCTGACCGCGCTGACCATCGCCCCGGCCGAGGCCACGCTGCCGCGCCAGGGCAGCCAGACCTTCGCGGCGGTGGGCCTCGACCAGTTCGCCGACGCGATGGTCGATCCGGCGGTGGCGTGGAGCCTCACCGGCGTGGGCAGCATCTCGACCGCGGGCTTCTACGAGGCCGGCTCGGTGCTGGGCGCGGCGACCATCCATGCCACAGCCGGCGCCCTGGCTGCGACCGCGACGGTGAGCGTGGTCAACACGCCTCCGGCCATCGTCGGCGCGCCCAGCGCGGTGATCGCCGCCGGCAGCGGTAGCGCGACGCTGACCGCCCTGAGCAGCGACGACAGCGGCGAATCCGCGCTGACCTACGCCTGGACATCAACCGGCCCGGCCGCGGTGGGCTTTGCGCCCAATGCCACATACGCGGCCAAGGCCAGCACCGCCAGCTTCGTGCTGCCCG
>JACDEC010000360.1 GCA_013816645.1 Planctomycetota bacterium | reverse complement strand
CGCCGAGCCCGGGCAGATGTACAATCCGATCTCGCTCGCCGGCGTCGCTGGCGGCGCGGTGTTCGCCTGCGACGCCATGGGCGTGGTGTGGGCGTGGGACCAGGCCGGCCTGTTCCTCGGCCGGCTCTACAACGGCCCAGATGACCGCAAGCAGGACAGCGAGACGCTGTATATCGAGATGATGCGCTCCAACGTCTACACCGGGGCCGATGGCAAGATCTACGCCGCCGCCAACGACACCGGAGTCTCGGTGCACGAGGTGGTGATGCCGGTTCGCGCGCCGATCACCGGAGCCACGGTGGCCATCGATGCCGCCGCGGTGGCACGGGTCAAACCGTGGGACCCCGACGGGGTCATCCCCACCGAGCGCCCGACCGCCCGCTTCCACAAGGTCGTCGATCCGGTGAAGATCGATGGCGATATCGACGGCCGCGAGGGCTGGTACGGATCGAACGACAAGGGCATCAAGGCTGATCGTCCGATGATCGTGCTGCTCGATGGCGAACGGCTGGCCACCGTGCACGGCATGTACGACGCGGAGCGCCTCTACCTCGGCTACGAGGTGCGCGCCGTCAACGGGCCGGTGAACGCCGGCAGCGAACTGCCGCTGAGCCCGTTCGTCAGCGGCGCCTACGTCGACGCGTCGTTCGCGCCGGATTGGAAGCAGCCGCAACGCCGCGACCCCCTGTCCGGCGACGTGCGGGTGCTCGCCGCCCAGGTCCGCCAGGGTGACGGGACCGCGCTGTTCCACCGCGCGTTCTGGCAGCTCAAGGCCGGCGGGCGCAATCCGCAGACCATCACCTCGCCCGCGGCCTCGGTGCGCATGGCCGACATCGACGAGATCCCCGGCCTGCAACAGGCTTGGCGGGTGACCGGCGCCGAGAACGACAGCAAGCGCGTGAACTACGTGGTCGAACTGGCGATCCCGCTCAAGGCCCTAGGCATCACGCCGGGAACGCCCTTCGGCTTCGACTGTTCGGTGGCGGTCGCCAATCCCAGCGGCGACCTGCGCGAACGCGCCGCCCACTGGGCCGGCCTCAGCGAGGCCCAGGTCGTCGACCGGCCGGGCAGCGTCCGCCTGCTGCCCGAAAACTGGGGCACCGCCATCCTCGTCCCTTGATCGAGTGCGCGCGCGATCCAGTCGGGTGCCGTGCCCCGACGACATCGGCCTCGATCAGTCCTCATGCTCCAGCTTGTACGCAGCGTGCGCTTCTGCCTGAGACACCACATCGGCATACCGCTCGTGCTCCTCCCAGTAGGCGCGGCACTGCGCGCACCGGAACAAACGCGCGTGCCGGGGGATGCTTTCGGCAACGAGCACGAGCCCGTCGCGCGATCCGCTCATCCAGGCGAGCCGACACTTCGCGCAACCCTTGCTCGACCAGTCGAGATGCACGCTGCCCTCACCACCACGGCCAGAGAGCGCCGTGTCGCTTCACCGCCTTGATGTCGGAGGCGGTGAAGTCCAGTTCCCCCTCTCCGTCTGGATCGGTGACTCGGCCGGTGATGACGAAATCGCGAGCGACGAGGTTCCGCAGCACTCGGCGATCGGATAGACGGACGTCGACCCAGAGGGTGTCATAGGCAGGTGTGCCGAGGCGCTTCCGGTGCCACGGCGGTATCTCTATATGAGCCATGTCATAAGCCCGCAGTTCGCCCAAGCGCAGCTGCTCGAGGGAGATCGCTTCGTACATCGCCGGAGTCAGTCGCTTCTCCATCGATCGATGGACGGACGATCAGTGCGATCAATGGACAGGTCATAACTCGCTAGGGAAACTCGCCATGGACAGATCATAGCGCGCTGGCCATCCAAGACCTGTCCATAGGCGGTGGCGGTCGTTCATAGGCGGTCTGCTCCCGTGTTCAATGAGCGGTGCGTCGCCATGACCTGTCGATGACTTACCGTAACGAATGGCCAGTCCCCGCCCGCACCGAATTCTGTGGAGTGGATCAGGTGGCCTCGAACGATGCGGCGATGCCACACGTGACTGATGCCGATATTCTGGCCTTGCATCGGCCGCATCCGCGGCTGCTCACGCTGTACCTGATACGCTCGGTGCTGAGCGGGCCGGCGCTGGTGATCCTCGGGCCGCTGCTGTTCTTCAGATACCAGACCATGCGCTTTCGCTTCGATGAGCAGGGCATCCACATGCGTTGGGGGCTGCTGTTCCGGCGGCAGGTAAACCTCACCTATGCACGCATCCAAGATATCCACCTGACCAGCGGTCTGATCCAGCGCTGGCTGGGTCTTGCGGACATCCAGGTTCAGACGGCTTCGGGGTCGGCGGGCGCAGAGATGACGATCGAAGGGCTCCTGCAGTTCGAGGCTATCCGCGAATTCCTCTATGCCCGCATGCGTGGATACGCGGACACGGCCGCTGGTGCGCGCGATCGGTCTCGCCCGGGTGTGGCCGATGACGGTGCGTGCGCCACCGCGCTGCTGCGTGAAGCCGTTGACGAACTGAGGGCGACCCGCGTCTGCCTCGAGCGCCAGGTTGGTCGCGATGGTCCCGGGGACCGCCCGCATGTATGAAATCCTGAAGCAGTGGCTTCTCAAGCTTGTGAAGGTGCCTGCGCAGCCGCTCGACCCCATGGGCGACGCGACGAGCGTCCGCATGTTTCGCGCATCCCCGGGATACCTGCGCTATCTCACCGTCGGTTGGCTCGCCCTGCAACTTATCCCGACCGGCCTGACTCTGGCCGGACTCGTCGCTGCGTCTATGGCCCTTGTCGCACACGAACCCCACGCGTCGACCAAGATGGTGCTGATCATCGTCTCCCCGTTGCTGGTCCTCGCCTACCTGATCCAGGCGACGTTCAGCTATGTCTGCATGCGCCTGAGCTTCGAAATGCGATGGTACAAGGTCACCGATCGCAGCCTGCGTATCCGCTGGGGCATCATGACCGTCCATGAAATGACGGTCACGTTCGCCAACATCCAGAACATCACCATCACCCAGGGGCCGTTGGAACGGCTCTTCGGCATCTCGGACGTCAGAGTCCAGACCGCCGGTGGCGGCGACGGCGGCAAGCACAGAAACACAAGCGAGGGACGGAACGGGGATCTGCATGCCGGCGTGTTCAGGGGCGTCGACGATCCCGAGGTGATTCGCGACCTGATTACCCAGCACCTGCGGCGCTTGCGGGATGCCGGCCTGGGCGATCCCGATGAGTTGTCCGACACGAAGGAAGCGTTGGCTCCCGTGTCTGGGTTTGGTGACAGCCGCGAGACCGTCGAAGCACTTTGCGCCTTCCGCAACGAGGCACGGGCATTGCGGCAGGCGGCTGAGGCGGCACTCGCAGCGCGGCGTCGGGGATAATGCGTTCCGCAATGCAGCGCTATCTGTGCCGCGCGTGCGGCTTGGATGCGATCAATGGACAGATCATAGCACGCCGGCCATCCATGGTCGCCGTAGGACGCTAAACACACTGATTTTACCGATGTATAAGCAACATCGGCACCATCGTAGCGATAGCACCCCGGCACAGATCCGTACGGGCGGATTTCCCGCATACGGCTCTTCCATCAGGCAGGAACGCGTAGGCGCTGGTTCGGGTAGGGATGCAGGATGGTCGCCGGGGGAATGAAGCGCTTGGCTAGCTTGCGCATCACCTCCCAGGTCGTTCCGCGATCGGCGGTCTGACTCCGGCGGCGCAGGGCGCGTCGCCAGGCTTCGATCACGCGATCGCGAAAGCTGTGGATGGCCATGCTGTTTCCGGGGACGGCGTGATAGTTCAGCCAGCCTCGCACGATTGCTCCCACCCGCTTGCCCTGTTCGGGCAGCGGTAGCGAGCGATGCTTCATGAGGCCCTGTCCGATCCGTTTCAACGTCGCTCCCATGCGCTTGGCCATGCTGGCCCGGATCACCGTGAATCCTCCGTCGCTCCGACGTTTCGCGCACTGATGCGTGAAACCCAAGAAGTTGAAGGTCTCCGGTTTACCGTCTCCTCGCTTCGTCCGGTTCGCGATTGCGTATCGGCCGAATTCGATGAGCCGGGTCTTCTCCGGGTGCAGGTCCAGTCGGTGCTGCGCCAGACGTTCCCGCAGGTCATGCAGGAAGCGTTCTGCGTCACACTTGTTCTGGAACCCCACCACGAAGTCGTCGGCGTAGCGGACGATGATCGTCTCGCCCGTGTCGCCGCGACTGCGCCAGCAATTCACCCACAGGTCGAGAACATAGTGCAGGTAGATGTTCGCCAACAGC
>JACDEC010000359.1 GCA_013816645.1 Planctomycetota bacterium | reverse complement strand
GCATCGGGGCGCTGCTCGACCGGCGCGGCGGGCTTGGCTTCCTCGATCAGCTCGCCGCGGGCGAGCGCCGCGGCCTGGCGGGTGAGGTCGCCGAGTTCGCTGCGCAGGTCGTGCTGCGGCGGCAGCGCCTCGAGCACCACCTGGGCCTCGCGGGCGATCGCGACCATCGGTTCGGAATCGTGGATGCCGAAGATCAGCCGATACCCGGCGTAGGTCACGCCGTAACACACCAACGCCAGCGCCAGGAGCTGCAGGCTGCGATCGGTGATGCGGCGACGCGGGACGGCGCGGGTCATCGGGTCATTCGATCTCGAGCGACGGGCCGTTCTTCAGCTCCTCGGCCGACGGCGCCTTCTCATCCTTGAAATACTCGGCATCGGCGTCCTTGGGCTTGGGCACCGCGGGCAGCGCGGAGGACGGCTTGTCACCCGCGGCGGCCGGAGCGGCATCCGGGGCTGGCGCTGCCGGCGCAGCGGATGCAGCCGGCGGAGCAGCGGCCGCCGGCTTGGCCTTGTCGTGGCCCTCGGGTTTGAAGCCGCGGGCGATGTAGCCGACGCTGGTGACCACGAAGAACACGACGTGGATGAGGATGCTGACCAGCATCCACTTGCCGAGCCGGCGGTAGTCCGGCGGGGCAGAGACGGTTTGGCCGAGGTGCTTGGACATGGGGATTCTCGCGGGGCGTGAAAGGTTCAGCGGGTGGCTTTGATGTCGTGCATGATCGCGATCACGCCGCCGGCGGCGCTGATCGACTCGAGGACCGGCTTGTACTGGCGGTAGACCAGGCGCTGGTCGCACTTGAAGCGGATCTCGCGGGCCTTGGCCTCGGTCTTGCCGGACAGCATCACGCCGAGCTGGCCCTGCAGGCTCTCGGGCGAGGACACCGGCTCGCCGTCGAGGAACATCGCGCCGTTGCCGTCCATGGTCACGACGTGGCCGGACTCGGTCTGGTCGACCTTGGCGGCGAGGTAGGGCAGCTCGACGACCACCTTGTCCTTCATGAACTGCGAACTCAGCATGAAGAAGAAGATCAGCAGGAAGGCGATGTCGGCGAGCGAGATCATCTGGGTCTCGCGGAAGGGCTGCGCGCGACGCTTGGGCATCTTCATTCGCCGCCCCCCTGCTGCTCGTCCTGGCCCATGATCGCGACGATCCCACCGGACCGCTTGATCGCCAGGGTGACCTCGACGTTGCGCTGGAAGGTCAGGTCGTCGGCGGGCATCAGCACGACGACGCGCTCGGCGTCGGTGGTCTTGCCGGCGAGCAGCGCGGCGAGCGCCTTCTCAAGATCCTTGAGCTCGACCGGATTCTCGTTGAGCATCAGCGCCTGCTCGCCCGCCTGCACGGTGATGGTGTCCTGCTGCTGCTCCTGCGAACTCTCTTCCGACGAATTGGGCAGCTCCAGGGTCATCGCGTCGTTCTTGGTGAATGTCGAGGTCACCAGGAAGAAGATGATGAGCTGCCAGGCGATATCAGCCAAGCTGATGAACGGCACGTGCGGCTCGGGACTGTGACGACGGGGTAATTTCACTGTTTGTATCGCTCGCTGTCGGCTGCGCCTCCTGGCTCGCGGAGCCGGGGGGCCTTCCGCACGTCCTCGGCGCGATGCGCCTGTGGGCGTGCTGTCGGCGATGTGGAGATGGGGCCCTGCCCATCTCCACGCGATGGTCTCCCCCCGGCATCGGCCATACGGGCCTGCCCCCTCGCTGTCATGGGCAGGGCCCCATGACAGCTCAGGCGACAGGCGACGCACAGGCGCAACGCGCCGAGCATCGCCGTTACCCCAGCTCTTGCTCGCTGTCGGCTGCGCCTCCTGGCTCGCGGCGAGCGCGGGCTATCGATTATTACGCTGCTGTTCATCAAGCCGTACGGTCCGCGCTGGCGCGGGCCTGGAGCAGCGCTTCGAGCATCTCGGTGCCGGCGGCCTGGATCTGCAGGACGAAGCGGCTGACCCGGGTGGTGAAGTAGTTGAAGGCGCAGGTCGCGATGGCGGCGACGATCAGCCCGCCCGCGGTGCACAGCAACGCTTCGGAGATGCCGCCGGCGACCGCCTCGCCGGACAGGTTGCCCGACGAGTGGATCGAACCAAAGGCCATGATCATGCCGACCACGGTGCCGAGCATGCCGAGGATCGGCGCCATCGAGGCGACGGTGGCCAGGGCGGTGAGGTTGCGCTCGAGGAAGTGCACGACATGGCCGCCGTGCTCTTCCATCGCCGCGACGATGCCCTTCTCGATCTCCTCGGGGGTCTTGCCCACGCCTTCGAGGAAGCGCAGCTTGCGCAGGCCGACCCCGAGCGTTTCAGCGACCGGTCCGCCGGCCTCCTCGCAGATGCCGATCGCGCCGTCGAGATCGCCCTGCTCGATGGCCTCCTCGACATCGGTGATCAGCGCGTCGGAGTCACCGTCGGCCTGGCGCATGGTCTGCCAGCGTTCGAGGGTGATGCCGACCGCCAGCACCGAGCAGGCGAAGATGATCCACAGGAAGATGGTGCCGGAGAGCAGGAGTTCGAGCATGGGTCTATTCCGTGAAGGGATGCGGGCGGCGGGCGGCCGCCGTGACGATGATGGGGACGTTGGCGAGCGTCACTGCGCCTTCCAGACCTTCTCCAGGCGCGGGTCGGCCTTGAGCTTGCCGCGGGCGTACTTGGCTTCGGTGCTCTCCGGGTAGGACTGGAGCAGCATCGAGTAGCGCATGAAGCAGTTGCGGATCTGACCGGCCTCGAGCGCGGCGCAGCCGGCCCAGTACAGGCCCTTGGCGGCGGACGCCGGGTACTTCTCGGCGACCTTGTCGAAGACCTTGATGGCGCGCAGGTAGTCCCCGGCCTGGTAGTAGCAGTCGCCCTGGGCGAGCGCGATCTTGTCGATCAACGCGTGGTCGGGGAAACGCTCGACGAACTTGCCGTACACCGCCGCGGCCTGCGACAGGTCCTCGGCGACTTCAGGCGGGACCGGCATCTGGTCGCCGGCGGTGCGGTTGACGCGCTCGCGCTTGGCCCAGACCTTCTTGGCCTCCTCCATGCCGCCCTTGGCGCGGTTGCGGTAGTAGAGGCCGATGCGCACCATCGCGTCGCCGACCAGTTCGTGCTTCGGCCAGCGGTAGGCCAGGCGGATGTAGGCGTCCCATGCCTCGTCGAAGCGCTTGAGCTCCTCGTAGCACTGGGCGATCTTGTACTGCGCCTCGGGCGCGCGCACGCTGTCCGGGAACGATGCGAGCAGGTGCTGGTAGCGGTTAATCGCGCCGAGGAACTCCTCTGATTCCTGCTCGAAGTTGCCGAGCAGGTAGAGCAGCTGGTCCTGCTCGTCGGAACCGGCGTAGTCGCGGATGGTGCGGGTGAGCAGCTGGGTGCCCTGCTCGAGCTCGTCGGCGATCAGCGCGTCGAGGCGCTTGGCCTCGGCGCTGTCCTTCTGGTCCTTGAGCTTCTTGGCCTCCTCGCGGTGGTTCTTGTAGAGCTCGAAGAAGCACTCGGCGAGGCGCACCTGGGTCTTGGCGGCCAGCGCGTCGTCGCCGAAGCGCTTGGCGAACGCGGCGAGCGCCGCGTCGTAGCCCTTGGCCACCGGCAGCTCGAGCTTGGCGCCGGTGCCGCCGTCCTCGGCGTAGGCCAGCGAGACCTGGTCGCCGAAGATCGCCTCGACCTGCTGATTGGCGGAGTCGGGCTTGGCGGCGAAGGCCACCGGCACGCTGGCGGTGAACACGCCGCTGTGCGATTCGGTCTCCTCGAGCACCAGGTCGAGTTTGTCGCCCGAGCGCACGCTGACCGCGACCGTGACGCTGTCGCGCTCCTTGGAGCGGTCGCCATCGGCGTCGTTGATCTGCAGGCGCAGGTCCCCGCCGACGTACAGCGAGGTCACGGTCAGTCGCTGGTTGCTGCCCAGGGCGAGCATCTCGCCGGCGGTGGCGATGCGCGCGATCGCCTTGGGCGCGTCGGGCTTGGCCGCGGCGGCGGCGATATCCTCGTCGGTCGCCTTGACCGGCAGGCCGGCGAGGTAGGTCACGGTGATCGCTTCGCCGCCCTGCACGGGCAGCAGCGGCTGGGCGCCGTGCGGCACCTTGACGGAGCCGGCGTACAGCGCGGACGCCAGCGGTTCGCCGGGCACCGGCAGGCGCCAGACCTGGTCCTGGGCTTCGCCCAGCGCCAGCGGCACGGTGCCGCTGAATACGCCTTCGCCGCCACGGGCCGCATCGGGCTTGAGCAGCGCGTCGACCGAGGC
>JACDEC010000358.1 GCA_013816645.1 Planctomycetota bacterium | reverse complement strand
CCTCGGCGCTGTCGCCCAGGCGCACGCCGAGGTGCGAACCGACACCGGTGCGCGCGCCGCCGTGCAGCGGGATGATGTCGAGCGAGCCGGCGATGCGCTCGAGCACCCCGCCGCGGACCCGATGCAGGTCGCCGAGGATACCGTCGAGTCGCGCGAGCTGCGCGCGCAGGATCGCCGCGAGGATCTCGTTGCCGCGCAGGTTGATGCCGCAGAAGGACTCGACGCCGAGCTGCGCGCCATGCGGCCGGAAGATGCAGCCGCCGTCGTGGAAGATCAGGCCGCGCTCGTAGGCCGCGCGGTCGCGGGCGAGGAACGCGCCGCCGTCGCCGGCCGAGAGGACCTTGTAGTGGTTGAAGCTGTACGCGCCCATGTCGCCGATCGCCCCGAGGCGCGTGCCGTCGCTCCAATAACCGCCGTCGGCCTGGCACGCATCCTCGATGATGAACAGGTTGTGACGGCTGGCGATGGCGCGCAGCCCGTCCATGTCGTTCGCCAGCCCGGCCATGTGCACGGGATTGATCGCGCGGGTACGCGGCGTGATCGCGCGCTCGACGGCCGCGAGATCGAGGGTCAGCGACGCGTCGATGTCGACGATCACCGGGATGACCCCCATGTGCAACGGCGCCAGCGCCGAGGCGACCCAGGTGTAGCCGGGGATGATGACCTCGTCGCCGGGACCCAGGGCGAGGCCGGCGTAGCAGCACATCAGCGCGGCGGTGCCGCTGCTGGTCAGGCAGACATTGGGGCTGCCGACCGCGGCGCCGAGTTCGCGTTCGAAGGCCGCGGCCTCGCCGAGGTGCCCAGCGGCAGGATCGCCGTAGCGGAACCAGTGGCCGCTGCGCATGACCTTGGTGACCGCGTCGATCTCGGCTTGACCGTGTCGATACATGGTGATGGCCTCCGCCGATCAGCATCGCAGCCCGGGAATCGGCGCTACCGGCCGACATTGCCACGGTTGACCGTTGTTGCTGTCCTACGGTCCTAGCAAAGAGGCGTTTCCGCCCGGAATGCGGGGAACACCGCTCAAACTCCTCACCCAGGTTGATTGACTTCATCCCTCGCTGCGGAGAGTCCCTGTCCCCTTCCTCCCACGCCTGTGAGCGACCCATGTACGACAAGACCGCCCTGATCGCCTCCCTGCGTCACGAGACCAAGGTCATCAAGCACCTCGCCACCCAGGTCCCCGCCACGCAGCTCAACTGGCGGCCGACGGACAAGCAGCGCTCGACCATCGAGCTCCTGCGCTTCCTGACCATCGCCGGGATCGGCTCGGCCGAGTACCTGATCACGGGGAACTGGGACCACTGGGGCCCGATGGACGAAGCCAGGAAATCGGTCACCGTCGACACCTTCGCCAAGGCCATGGATAAGCAGCAGAAGGCCCTCGAGAAGATCCTCGCCGGGTTCAGCGACGCAGCCCTCAAGCGCAAGCCCGCCAAGACCTGGAGCGGTGCCAAGACCACGCTCGGCACGGGCTTCATCGAGATGGTGCTCAAGTCGATGGTCGCCTACCGCATGCAGCTGTTCCTCTACGCCAAGGAGAGCGGCGCCAGCCACATCGCCACCTCCGATTGCTGGAATGGCAAGCCCGCCAAGGCCAAGAAGGCCAGCGCGGGCTGAGCCCATCCAGCGGTCTGATGTTGGTTCCACGCCTGTCTGAAGGCGTGCATCGCCAGGTCACTACCATGCTCGGGGTGAATCAACCCGGCCTCCGAGGGAATGCCGATCGGCGCGTGGCGTATCCATCCGCATGCCGCTCACCCGACTGTCCCTGATTGCGTGCCTCCTGCTCACCGCCGGACACCTGCGCGGTGGAGAGGCTGCGGAAGCCGTCCGGGCATGGCTGGTGGCGACGTACGCCACCGGCGCCAAAGAGGCGGTGACCGCCAAGGTTGCCGGCACCGTCTATGCGAACGCGACGCTGGTCGCGGCACAGGAATCCAGCGTGCAGTTGTATGCCAAGGATCTCGATGGCGCCTTGCCCTGGACGCTGCTCGGTGACGACGGCATCTGCCTGCTCGCTGAGAGCCTCGTCGCCAAGGCCTCGGTCCCGGTGCGCGAATCGTGGCTGATGCTCGCCATCGCCTGCAAGCGATCCGAGACGCCGGCGTTCCGGCGGGTGCGCGACGAGCTCTTCCGCGCCGACGCGGCGGCGGCAGGACGCGTCAACGCGGCGCTCGGCGTAGGGGCAGCGCCCAAGGCGGATCCGCCCATCGCGGATGCCGGCGCAGCACCCGCCGATCCATCCTTCCCCTCGGTCGATGGGGAGACGGCGATAATTCCGACCGGTGCTGAAGACGACGAATCCGCGCCGATGATCGACAAGAGCGGCAAGGTGATCCGCTCGGCGTACCTGCGCTGGGCCTACGACTACAGCGCGACGATGGTCAGCAAGCGGCTCGGCCCGACCAAGGCCCAGTTGAAGACCGGCGCGAAGCCGAAGAACGCGAACAAGGCGGAGGTGACGGAGGCGACGAGCAGCGCGCGAGCGAAAATCTGGTCGCCTCCCATGCAGTTCTTCAAAGGTGCGCGCAACGGACAAGGCATGCCGTGGAACGTCGGCGGCCCGCCAACCGCCGACGCCGGCGATTACAGCGGTACCCACGCCCAGATCCTCTATGCGCCCGATGCCGCCAACGATCCCGGCGTGGACCGGATCCTGATCCTCGAAGAGGGCCACAACTGCTTCACCTACCAGCCGACCCCGACCTGGTGGGGCGGCTCGCATCCCGAACCCACCCTCGGCACACCTTCCTGGCGCGAAGCGAGCCCCAAGGGCCTGGGAGCGCCAGTCGCGATCGCGCGTGGGTACGGGACCTGGTGCAACAGCGGGATCATCGCCTTCTCGTCAGGATTGCTCGGCACGGCAGGCACCTGCACTTCGCAGAATGCCGGCACCTTCCTCAAGCTGCCGCCCGGCAAAGTGCCGACCGCGATCGCGCTGACGTCGCGCAACGAGTTCGCCCTCGTGACCGTCTGGGACGTGGTGAAGCTGAAAGGGGAGCTCGCTGTGGTCGCGCTCGAGTGCTGTCACACCGAGGGCCTGATGGCCATCTACTGCTGGCACCAGAAAAACCCTGGGCTGCCCAGCGTCGGCGGCTTCACCTCGATGAAGTTGCTGGGCTTCGTCGATCTGCCCTTCGCAACGCCGACTGCGATCTCGGCGACCGGCAACCGCATCGGTACCGCCGGCTGGCTGAGCGTCGACGGCCGCAATGGCTTCCCCAGGGAGATCGACCTGAGCAAGCAGTCATTCCGCGACTCCTTCGGCACCAGCACCGGCGCGAACGCCACCTACGCGCAGAGCTCCGGCTACGCCGTGATCGCCTCGCGCTACGAGAACAAGGTCGCCTTCGTCGACCTCCAGCCGCTGTTCCAGCACTTCGGCGAGATGTACTTCACGACCGACAAACGCTACCAGCGGACCCGGGAATACGGGCCTGATCCCAAGCAATGGCCGTGCGATTTCAGCGTCGACGACGCGCCCAGGCCGGTGGTGGTGAAGTGCGTCAAGGTCATAGCTCCGAGCGCGGTCAACGTCACCATCGGCGGCGACAGCCAATCGCGCGCCTACATCGCGACCGAGAGCGGCGCGCTGCAGATCTGGCGGGTCGGCGGGCTGGCGACCGATGCGCCAGCGTCCTCGTCCGAGATCGCCATGGCGGGCCAAGTCGCGATCGGCCGCAATCCGACCTGTCTGGCCTACGTCAAGGACCTCGGCTGGGGCAAGCCCGACACCTTGCGCAACCAGATCATCGCCGTCTGCCGCGGCGATCAGGAGCTCTCCTGGATCCAACTCGCAGGTGACACCGGCACGGTGATCCGCCGCCTGCGCGACACCCGCCTGGAGGATCCGGTGCACGCCGAAGTCGCCGACACCCACGGCACCGAGTCGAGCGTGGTCACGGTCACCGACTTCCTCGGCAAGCAGGTCGTGAACTACCGCTTCGGCCCGGTGGTCTTCCACACCAACGGCGGCCTGCGCGTCGACATGGGCCCCGATGGCAAAGCCGAATTCGAATGCGGCGGCGCGATGCCCTTCCCCGGCTGCCCCTACATGGTGTGCGGGACCAACGTGAATTGACGGGGGTCGGGGGGCAGGGGTTGGGGGCCGGACACGAGCGCCTGGTTGAGCGGACCGTTGCCGTCATCCATGGCGCGCAGCGAGCGGGGACCAGGTAGAGCGGACCCGCAACTCGATGTCTTCCATCATTGGCGCGCAGCGCCCAAGCGGGTC
>JACDEC010000357.1 GCA_013816645.1 Planctomycetota bacterium | reverse complement strand
GGGCAATGCGCCGCAGTTCACCGCGATGAATGGCCCTTCGGGATGCGCTCCGTGACGGTGCAGGGCGCGCGCGACCAGTTCCTTGCCACTGCCGGATGGTCCGGTGACCAGCACCCCGACGTCGGTGCCGGCGGCGGCGGCGATGCGGCGGTAGACCTCCTGCATGGCCGGGGTCGAGCCGATCATCGCGGTGTCGGCTTCGGGCGTGGTGGGCTGAGCGGCGGCGACCAAGCGGTTCTCGCCGAGCGCGCGCTTGAGCAGCGCCAGGGTGCGGTCGAGGTCGAGCGGTTTGGGCAGGTAATCGAAAGCGCCGCGGCGAACCGCTTCGATCGCCGACTCCATGGTCCCATGCGCGGTCATGACGATGACCGGCAGCTCGGGATGCTCCAGGCGCAAGGCGGCCAGCAGATCGAGTCCGCTCTCGCCGGGCATGCGCACGTCGGTGAGCACGACGTCGGGCGGGACCCGCCGAATCGCCCGGCGCGCGGCGATCGCGTCGGCGGCGACGCTGACGACGTAGCCGCTGCCGGCGAGCGCCTGCTCGAGCGCCCAGCAGACAGCGGCATCGTCGTCGACGATCAGGACGCGGGCGGGATCGTCGGCCATGACGGCAGTCTGGAGACCCCCCGGGAAGAGGCCACCTGCCTTCCGTCCATCAATGCCGGAGCGAGCCCGACGGCGCGCGCACCCCGCCCGGTTCGGTCGGGCTGCGGACTCCGGCGGCCGGGCGGACCTTCTCGCGCCACAGATCCGCGGTGACGCAGCGCGGGTAGTAGCGGCTGCCGATCGCCTTGCCGGCGATGATCTGGTCGCACATCGCCCATTCCGCGGAACCCACCTGCTGCCAGTGGGCGTGCGCGGCATGGCTGTCGGGCGCGGCGACGATCCCGAACACCTGTTCGGCGACGTGCTGGCAGATGAAGATCTTGCTCATCCAGCTGTTGTCCGAGGTGCTCGACAGCTTCCAGCCGCCGTCGGCGAACAGGCAGCGACCGGGGACCAGCACCGCGGCGAGGTGCTTGCCCAGGGTTTCGATGAGCTCGGCGTACGGGCCCTTGCGATCGAGCGCCTTGTCGAGCTTCCATTCGAGCGGATAGACCAGCGCTTCGATCGCGGGGATGATCGCGCTGACGTTGCCGCCCTCGAACACCGCGGGGATGTAGCCGATCGCCGGATCGAAGCGCGCGACGATCGTCCCTGCCGCGCGGCGCGCCGCGACTTCGGCGTCGGCCTTGCGCGGGGCATCGCCGATCAGCTCGAAGAGACGTGAGAGACCGAGGTGCGCCGCCCAGCCCTTCACCGCCATGTAGAGGTTGTTGCGCGCCTGCCCGAGGCTGGGATCGAGGCTGTCGTAGGTGGTGATCTCCCAACCTCCCTCGCAGCGGCTCGAGTCCAGGCTGGCGACGCCGGTGCGCCGGCTGGCTTCGGGATCGTCGCGGTTGAGCGCCGACTGCAGGCAGGCGAGCAGCACCGGATGCCGGGCGGCGAGCCACGCGTGATCGCCGCTGGCGACCACGTATCCGGTGGCGCAGAGCACCCAGTTGTAGAGCTGCTCGCAGGTCATGTAGCTGAAGCAACCGACCAGCCCGGACAGCTCGTACGACGAGGTCCCCGGCGGGGTGAAATGCCCCTGCACCCCCATGTCGTGGGTGAAGCTCAACCCGCCGGGCAGCCCGGTCGTCGCCGGCGGCGAGACCGTCGCCGCCAGGCGCTTGGGGTCGCGGGTGAACTCGTGCGACAGGCGCTTGGCGTCGGCCGCAGGTCGCGCCAGGTGGTCGACATATCCGTAGCGCTCGACGAACAGGTCGAGCACGTTGCGCACCGTCCACGGGTTGCGCCGCAATTCGTAGAACAGCATGTCGACGGTGAGGTCGAAGGTGTTGATCATCGCGTACTCGCCCTCGAGCACGACCCACAGGGGATCGCCGCCGCGGTCGAGCAGCTGGGTGTTTCCCCAATAGCTGCGCTCGGCGTGGGCGACGAGGAAGCGTCGGTGCTCGTCGAGCGCGCTGGCTTCGAGCTCGCGATCCATCTCTTCGGCGCGCCGCTTGAGCGCGACGTAGCGGGCGGCCCCGGCGGCGAGCACGCTGGTCACGGTAGGATGGGCGCGCGCGTAGTAGTACGACGCTTCGATGCCGGTGGTCACCGGACCCTGGCGGCAGAAACCGAGGACGAGCTGCAGTTCGCGCGTAGCCCCGGCGGGGACCGGCAAGACGAAGCCGCAGCTCGAACCGAGCAGGTGGTCACGGCGCTGTTCGAACCAGTCCTGCTCGTTCCAGTTCACCCACGCCTGCAGGCCGGGCTGGTCGAGCGCGGCGATGCCGAAGTCGCGGCCCCAGCCGACCGCCTGGGCGCCCCCGGTCAGGCCCAGACGGTAGCAGGCGGCACCCGCACCGATGCCGAACACCAGGTGCCGTTCCTCGCTCCCATGATTGGTCAGGCGCAACGAGGCCGTCACCACCGGCAGGATCGCCTCCTGGAGCGCCGTTTCGCCCGCGACCGCCGGGTCGGGCAGCGGCACCACCGGCGTGTAGATCGAAAAGACGAGGTCCCCGACGCTCCACGTATCGCTACCGCCGGACATCCGCCGGGTGAGTCCGTCGCCCAGTGGCTGGCGTTTGGATGCGCTCGTGCCGCCGGCGGCGAAGTTGGACAGATCCTGGACGGCGCCGGTATAGAAGGGCAGCGCGCGCACGGTGCCGTCGCGCTCGATCCAGCCGATCACCAGGTCCTGGGTCGCCGGCTTCGCGCCCTCGATGGTCAGGCCGCCGCCGGCGCCGAACTTGCCGCAGGTGAACGAGGCGTAGGCCCCGAGCGGGCTGTGGTGGGCATGGAAGTCGATGGCGTGCATGCTGGCTCCGCACGGGGTTGTAGCGTCGGCGGCGCGAGCGCCACCCCGGCGCCGGGCGGACGCGGGTTTGACAGGAACCCGGTGTGTAAGCTAGTCTGCTGCCACCGAGGTTACGATGATGCTCCGCTCCTTGCCGCTGTTCGCCCTGGTCGCCGGCCTGGGCGCCGCCGATGCGAGTTCCTATTGGGTGCGCGTCATGCCGGCGGCCTGGTCGGTCACCGCTGACGGATCGGTCGCCTATTCCGAGGGCGGCGGTACGGCGACGCGGTTCGATCTCGAGGAGCTCGACGTCGACAACCGCGAACTCGCGCCGATGGTCGATGTGCAGGTCCGCTTCCCCGTGCTCTTCGATATCGCCGTCGGAGGGCACCGGTACGCCACCGACGGGGATGCGACCCTGACCCGCAGCTTCACCTTCGGCGGCATCACCTACAACGCTGCCGAGCGCGTGCATACCGACGTGGACCTCCTCGACGCCTACGCCGAGGTGCTGGTGCGCCTGCCCATCCCCGGGGACCTGGTGGTCGCGGGACTGGGACTGGCCGGTCACTACGTCGGCGCCGAGATCGAAGTCACCTCGCAGACCAGCGGCCAGCGCGAGCGGCTCGACGAGGATCTGCCGATCCCGGCCGTCGCGGCGCGCGTGCAGCTCAATCTGCCCGCATCGATCGGGATCGAGGCCGCCGGCCACTTCCTGGCGATCGCTACCGACAAGGCCGACGGCCGATTCCTCGATCTGCGCGGCCAGGTGAGCTGGCGGCCGATCCCCTGGCTGGGGCTGGCCGCGGGTTACCGGTACCTCTCCTATGGCGTGGCGTTCGAGACCAACGATCAGGACACCGACGTCGACCTGACCTTCGCCGGCCCCTACGCCGCGCTGGTGGCGCAGTTCTGACATCGGCGCCGTCGCGGTAGCCGACGGCGGTGAGCGACGTATCGTCGGGACATGTTCGAGGCCCTGCTCGCCGGCGATGCGCGCGTCCGCGGCTGGCTCCAGCCCCCTGGTGCGCCCGAAGTCGGGAGCTGCGACGACGCGCAGTGTCGCCGCTGGGTTGACGCCTTCCTCGCCGCTCCACCCCATTCGCCCTGGAACCGCTCGGCGATCGCCGCGCTGCTCGACGATCCGCGCCTCGCACTCGCGGGCACTGCGCTGGTCGCCACCGGGCAGCAACCCGCGGTCGGAGGTGGACCGCTCTATGCCCTGGTCAAGGCGGCGCATGCCGTGGCCCTCGCCGAACGTCTGTCGCGTGCGGACCGGCCGGTGCTGCCGCTGTTCTGGTGCGCTAGCGAGGACCACGATCTCGGCGAATGCGGGCACGTCGATCTGATCCGCCGCGATGGCGCGGTGCAGCGCCTGGCGCCCGACCTGGGCTCCGGCACCGCCAGCC
>JACDEC010000356.1 GCA_013816645.1 Planctomycetota bacterium | reverse complement strand
CCAGCTGATTGCCGCGGTTGAGGTAGGGCTGGTCGATGCCGTAGTATTCGGCGCTGCCAGACTGCATCGCCAGGCTGAGCAGCAGGGTGGTGGTGACGCCGACGTAGATCATCCCGAACATGGTCAGGCTGACGTTGGTGAAGAAGAGCTCCCAGGCGCGCCGGCTCATCTGGATCAGCGTGGTCCACAGCATCCCGAGGCTGAGCAGCACCAGTTCGATCGGCATGTCCTGCAGACGGTCGATGAGGAAGCGGTTGTGCTCGTGCAGGAAGGTGCTCGCGGTCGGATCCAGGCGCACGTACGCGGCGATGATCAGGCACCAGCTGATCACCATCGTCGGCATGATCTGCACCGGCCCGCTGACCTCGCTGGCCATGCGTTGGAGCTCGCGGTTGCTGACCCCGGCGGCGACCAGCAGCAGGACCAGCATGCCGAGGTGCTTGCCGGTAGTGAAGTCCAGCCACAAGGCGCCCATGGCCAGGCCGGCCATCAGCGGACCGATGAGGAGTCGATTGCGCAGCTCTGGACGCATGCTGGCAGACGCTATCGGAGGCCGCAGGGCCCGCCACACGGCGCTCGTCCCAGCGCACAATCCGGGATTCCGGCCCTGTCACGCCTCGTCTTGCCTCCCCGGGTACCGGGCTACCATCCCAGCCCTGCTGCGTAGGAGCCTCATGGCCACCATCCTTCCCGACGAAGGTCTCACCTTCGACGACCTGCTCCTGGTGCCTCGGCGCAGCGAGGTCGTGCCCAAAGAAGCCGACGTCTCGACCCGCCTGACCCGGCGCATCAGCCTCAACATCCCGATCCTCTCCGCGGCGATGGACACCGTCACCGAGCACCGTCTGGCCATCGCCCTCGCCCAGATGGGCGGCATGGGCATCGTGCACAAGAACCTCTCCGCCGCCGACCAGGCGCTCGAGGTCGAGAAGGTCAAGCGCTCGGAGAACGGCGTCATCACCGACCCCAAGACCCTGCCGGTCACCGCCACGGTCGGCGACGCCCAGCAGCTGATGGAGAAGCACCACATCTCGGGCATCCCGGTGCTCGACGGCAAGAAGGTGGTCGGCATCGTCACCCGCCGCGACCTCAAGTACCATCGCAAGGCCGACGTGCCAATCCGCGAGATCATGACCACCCAGCTGGTCACCGCCCGCGCCAACGTCGGCCTGCAGCAGGCCAAGGACCAGCTCTACCAGGCCAAGGTCGAGAAGCTGATCCTGGTCGACGCCAAGGGCACCCTGGTCGGGCTGATCACCATCAAGGACCTCGAGCGCCAGGAGCAGTTCCCGCACGCCAGCAAGGACGAGCGCGGCCGCCTGCGCGTCGGCGCCGCGGTCGGCGTCGGCGATTTCGACCGCGTCGCCGCGCTGGTCGCGGCCGGCGTCGACGTCGTGGTGGTCGACAGCGCGCACGGCCACTCGCGCAACGTCCTCGACACCGTCAAGGCGATCAAGAAGGCCCACGACATCGACGTCATCGCTGGCAACATCGCCACCGCCGAGGGCGCCGCCGACCTGATCAAGGCCGGCGCCGACGCGGTCAAGGTCGGCATCGGCCCCGGTTCGATCTGCACCACCCGGGTGGTCGCCGGCGTCGGCGTGCCGCAGCTCACCGCGGTGATGGAAGCCGCCAAGACCGCGAGCAAGGCCGGCATCCCGCTGATCGCCGACGGCGGCATCAAGTATTCCGGCGACATCGCCAAGGCCATCGCGGTCGGCGCCGGCGTGGTGATGCTCGGCTCGATCCTCGCCGGCTGCGACGAATCGCCGGGCGAATCGATCATCTACCAGGGCCGCCAGTTCAAGGCCTACCGCGGCATGGGTTCGATCGGTGCGATGCAGCGCGGCTCGGCCGACCGCTACTTCCAGGGCAACGAGCGCTCGGCCGACAAGCTGGTCGCCGAAGGCATCGAAGGCATGGTCCCGTCGAAGGGCCCGCTGCAGACCGTGATCTTCCAGATGGTCGGCGGCCTCAAGGCCGCGCTCGGCTACTGCGGCGCCAAGGACATCCCGACCCTGCAGAAGACCGCGGTGCTGCGCCGCATGACCGCCGCCGGGCTGCGCGAGAGCCATCCGCACGATGTCACCGTCACCAAGGAAGCGCCGAACTACCGGCCTGAATAGTGCGACGTGCGACGTGCGGCGTGCGACGGGACCACCTCGCACTCCGCACCTCGCACCTCGCACGTGGCAATCCCCATGCACGACAAAATCGTCATCCTCGACTTCGGCTCCCAGGTCACCCAGCTCATCGCGCGCCGGGTGCGCGAAGCCAAGGTGTACTGCGAGATCCTGCCCTTCAGCACGCCGCTGGCCCAGGTCCTGACGCCCGGTACCAAGGGCGTGATCCTCTCGGGCGGGCCGGCGTCGGTGTACGCCAACGGCGCGCCGATGATCGACAAGGCGCTCTACGCCGCCGGCGTGCCGGTGCTCGGCATCTGCTACGGCGTGCAGGTCACCGCGCACGTCAACGGTGGCAAGGTCGTCCCGGCCGAGCAGCGCGAATTCGGCCGCACCGAGATCTCCACCCACGGCTCCGACCCGCTGTTCCACGGCCTGCCCGCCAAGCAGGTGGTGTGGATGTCGCACGGCGACCGCGTCGAGAGCGTGCCCGGCGTCACCGTCATCGCCTCGTCCCCGAACTGCCCGTACGCGGCGGTCAGCGTCCCGGCGCTGAACTTCCGCGGCGTGCAGTTCCATCCCGAGGTCGCCCACACCGAGCACGGCGCGGCGATCCTGCGCAACTTCCTCACCCGGGTCTGCGGCTGCCGCGGCGATTGGGAGATGGGGTCGTTCATCGACGAGGAGATCGCGCGCATCCGCGCCCAGGTCGGCGAGGTCGACCGGGTGGTGCTCGGCCTGTCCGGCGGCGTCGATTCCAGCGTCGCCGCGGTGCTGCTGCACAAGGCGATCGGCAAGCGCCTGACCTGCATCTTCGTCAACAACGGCGTGCTGCGGAAGGACGAGGCCGAGGGCGTGCGCAAGCTGTTCGCCGACCACATCGGCATCGACCTCGACTACGTCGACGCCGCCGAGCGCTTCCTGACCAAGCTCAAGGGCGTCGACGATCCCGAGCGCAAGCGCAAGATCATCGGCCACGAGTTCGTCGCGGTCTTCAAGGAGGAAGCCGAGCGCATCAAGCGCTCGTCCGGCGGCCACGTGCGCTTCCTCGCCCAGGGCACGCTCTACCCCGACGTGATCGAATCGATCTCGGTGCACGGCGGCCCGGCCAGCGTGATCAAGAGCCACCACAATGTCGGCGGCCTGCCCGCCGACCTCGGCCTGGGCCTGGTCGAGCCGTTCCGCTTCCTGTTCAAGGACGAGGTCCGCGCCATCGGCAGCCGCCTCGGCCTGTCCGACGCGGTGGTCTGGCGCCAGCCATTCCCCGGTCCCGGCCTGGCCGTGCGCATCCTCGGCGAGGTCACCCCCGAGAAGGTCCGCCTGCTCCAGGAGGCCGACGCCATCGTGCGCGCCGAGATCGCCAGCGCCGGGCTCGAACGCGCGATCTGGCAGGCCTTCGCCGTGCTGCTGCCGGTGAAGTCGGTCGGCGTGATGGGCGACGAACGCACCTACGAGATGACCTGCGCGGTGCGCGCGGTGACCTCGACCGACGGCATGACGGCGGACTGGGCGCAGCTGCCGTATGAGCTGCTCGGGCGGATTTCCAATCGGATCATCAATGAAGTCCGCGGGATCAATCGGGTGGTGTACGACATCACCTCGAAGCCACCGGGGACGATCGAGTGGGAGTAGGGGTAAGGGCTTACGTCACGCGTTGAGCGTGTTGCCCTCAGTGCTCCGATAGGGGGCGACAAGGGCGTGGCCGACTGTGTGTGGTTTTGAGGGTGGGGGCGCCTTTTCGGAGGCCTCCATGGCTGTATTCCGTCGCGCCGGCACTGGCAACCTGCTGATTGAGTTCACGCTCAATGGCGAGCGTGTCCGCGAGTCTGCCCACACCACCGACCGCAAGATGGCCAAGGCCATCGAGGCACGTCTCCGCCAGGAAGTGCTCGGGCGCCAACGGCTCGGGAAGGTGGAGGCTATGACGCTGGCTCAGGCCATGGCCCGATATGAGCGCACGGTGATGGAGCCGAAGGGAAACCCTGGCGCAGCGAAACGCGACAGGTGGTGCCATGCGATGATCGCGGCCGACCTGGGCGCGGATACGCAGTTGGAGGCACTGACCGCCCGACGCATCGCCGCATGGCGGGACCGGATGATCGCTGAGGACAAGGCGCCCGCATCGGTGAACAAGTA
>JACDEC010000355.1 GCA_013816645.1 Planctomycetota bacterium | reverse complement strand
GGCGAGGTTCGATACCGCGTCGGCGATGCGGCCGAGCTGGGCGAGGTCGCCGCGCTGCAGCGCGCGCACCAGGTCGATGACCGCGATCTGCGCGCCCGCCGCGACCAGCAGGTTGATCGCGCGTTCGCGCACCAGTTCGGCGCCGTCGGCGAGCAGCATCGGCATCAGCTCGCTGACCACCGAGAGCGGCGGTGCGGCGTAGCGCAATTGTTCGAGCGCGGCGGCGCGCTGCTCGTCCCCACCAGCGTGCAGCAGGCCTTCGACCGGCGCGCGCAGCGCTGGGCTGAGCGTGGCCAGGATCGCCGCCCCGCCGACCTCGGCCGGGGCCGGGGCGAGCAGCGGATTGCCGAGTTCGTCGACCACCGCGATCACCCGCCAGCCCGCCTCGCCCTCGCCATCGACCAGCACCAGGTCGCCATCCCCGCCGTGCTCGGCCAGCAGGGTGGCGAACGAGGTGGCGTCGACCTCGCGCATCCGTTTGTCGAGCGCCAGCTTCTTGAGGGCCTCGTTGCCGACGATCTCACCCAACGCCGGCTCGGTGAAGGCGAGCTTGGCCTGGAGGAGCTGACCGATGCGCAGGAACAGGCGCTGGTCGCTCCCGCACAGACGCTGCAGGGTGGGCGCATCGCTGGCGCGCAGGCCGGTGGGCATGGGGACAGCGTGTAAGGAAGGCACCAGTGCGGAAGTCCGGAAGTGCGGAAGTCCGGAAGTGCGGAAGTCCGGAAGTCCGGAAGTCCTGAGGGGATCGTGTCTCCTTCGAGAGCTTCCCCGCTTCCCCGCTTCCCCGCTTCCCCGCTTCCTTCTGCGTCCGGCTGCAGCACTGATCGAGATGAAGCCGGTCAAGCAGGCAAGCAGGCAAGCTTCGAGATACCCATTTCGGAGTCGGTCCTATCGCTGCATCGACAGCTGTTCTTCGAAAGGGATGCATCTGATCCCGTTTCCGGACTTCCGGACTTCCGGACTTCCGGACTTCCGGACACTCCCACCCATGTTCCACCAGCAGACCGTCGCCCTCCCGCCCTTGCCCCGCGGCTTCCACCTGGTGACCCGCGAGCTGGTCGCGCCCCTGGCCGCGTTGGCCCGCGTACGCGTCGGCCTCGCCCATTTCCTCCTCCAGCATACCTCGGCCTCACTGTGCCTCTGCGAAAACGCTGACCCCGACGTGCGCCGCGACCTGGCGACCTGGTCGGACCGGGTCGCACCCGACGGCGCCGCCTGGATGGTCCACGACGCCGAGGGCCCCGACGACATGCCCGCGCACATCAAATCGGTGGTCTTCGGGACCGCCCTGACCCTGCCGATCCGCGACGGCGCCCTGGCCCTGGGCACCTGGCAGGGCATCTGGCTGGGCGAACACCGCGATCACGGCGGTTCGCGCACCGTCGTCGTCACCCTGCACGGCGAGTCCTGATCACCGCGCTCGCATCACCGACCCCCGACCCCGCATCCCCCAATCCCCGTTCTTGCGCCTTGTCCGAACGGTCCCCTGCCCACGATTTCCCGACCGCTATGCCCTCAGCCGCCGACCAGGTGCTCGATTCCGCGTTCGACAAACTCGAGCGCGACCTCGCCTACGTGATGAACTGCCTGCACGAGGTGCTCAGCGAACTCGGCGAGCCGACGTTGGCCGCGCGTCTGCCCTGGTGCACCGCGCCCGGCGCTCCCGAGGCCGGGAAGGACTGGCGCGATCGCGACATCCAGGTCCTGTCGATCGCCTTCCAGCTGCTCAACATGGTCGAGGAGAATACCTCGGCCCAGGCGCGTCGGCTGCGCGAGACCCAGCTCGGACTGATGCGCGAGCCCGGCTTGTGGGGCCAGAACCTGCGCCAGCTCAAGGAGTCGGGTCTGACCGGCGAAGACATCGCCAAGGCCATGGCCCAGGTGCGCGTCGAGCCGGTGCTCACCGCCCACCCCACCGAGTCCAAGCGCGGCACCGTGCTCGAGCAGCATCGCCAGCTCTACCTGCTGCTGGTCAAACGCGAGAACCAGATGTGGACGCCCGCCGAGCAGGAGCAGATCCGCGAGGAGATCAAGGTCTCGCTCGAACGCCTGTGGCGCACCGGCGAGATCTTCCTGGCCAAGCCCGACGTGTCGGTGGAACGCCAGAGCGTCATCCATTACCTGCGCGACGTGTTCCCCGAGGTGCTGCCGCGCCTGGATACGCGCCTGCGCCAGGCCTGGGCCGAGGCCGGCTTCGCTTCGGTGCTGCTCGACGGCCAAGGCAAGCTGCCACGCCTGACCTTCGGCAACTGGGTCGGTGGCGATCGCGACGGCCATCCGCTGGTCACCGCCGACGTGACCCGGGACACCCTCGCCGATCTGCGCCGCAACGCCATCGCGGTCTGCGCCACCCACCTGCGCCGCCTGCACGAGAAGCTCTCGCTGTCCAATCGCCTGCAGAAGCCGCCGTTGTTCCTGCTCCAGACCATCGAAGAGCTCACCGATCGGCTCGGCGACGCCGGTCGCGCCGCGATCGCGCGCACCCCCGAGGAGCCGTGGCGGCAGTTCGTCCACCTCATGCTCGCGCGCCTGCCCGACCACGAATCCGGGGTTAGTGCCGCCCTGCAGTACACCCACCCGCGCGAACTGCTTGCCGATCTCGCCCGCCTGCGCGACGCGCTCAACGCGGTCAACGCCCAGCGCATCGCCGCCAGCGACGTCGTCCAGGTCGAGCGCGCGGTCGAGGTCTTCGGCTTCCACCTCGCCGCGCTCGACATCCGCCAGAACAGCACCTGGCACGACCGCGCGCTCGCCCAGCTGCTCGCCGCGGCCGGCATCGACAACGACTTCCCGCACTGGAGCGAGGAGCGCCGCCTCGCGCTGCTCGACCAGGAGCTGGGCCTGCCCCGGCCGCTGACCCACGAGGACTCCAATCCCGGGTCGGAAGCCAAGGCCACGCTCGACTGCTACCGCGTCTGCGCGCGTTACCGCGCCACCCACGGTCCCGAGGGCCTGGGTTCGTTCATCATCTCGATGACCCGCTCGCTCAGCGACCTGCTCGTGGTCTACGTGCTCGCGCGCGAGGTCGGCCTGGTGCGCCCCGGCAAGGACGGACTGGTCTGCCTGATGCCGGTGGTGCCGCTGTTCGAGACCATCTCGGACCTCGAAGGCAGCGCGACGATCCTGCGCGCGTTCCTGCAGCATCCGGTGACCCAGCGCAGCCTGCGCGAGCAGGCCCGCGACGACGGCGTGGCCCCGGTGCAGCAGGTGATGCTCGGCTATAGCGACTCGTGCAAGGACGGCGGCATCCTCGCCAGCCAGTGGTCGCTGCAGAAGGCCCAGGACGCGCTGACCAAGGTCGGCCGCGACCTCGGCGTACGCATCCGCTTCTTCCACGGCCGCGGCGGCACGGTCAGCCGGGGCGCCGGCCCGACCCACCGCTTCCTCGAGGCGCTGCCGCATGGCTCGCTGTCCGGCGACATCCGCGTCACCGAGCAGGGCGAGACCATCGCCCAGAAGTACGCGAACCAGATCACCGCGTCCTACAACCTCGAGCTGCTGATCGCCGGCGCGACCGCGACCATGCTCAAGCACCGCCGCGTCGAGAACGGCTACGAGGACATGGACGCGGCGCTCGACGAGTTGTCCAGCCGCAGCAAGGCGGCGTACGAGAAGCTGATCTCGGCCGAGGGCTTCCTCACCTACTACGGGGAGGCCACGCCGATCGACGCGGTGGAGTGCTCGTCGATCGGCTCGCGCCCGTCGCGGCGCACCGGCAGCCGCACGCTCGCCGACCTGCGCGCCATCCCCTGGGTGTTCAGCTGGAACCAGTGCCGCCATTACCTGCCCGGCTGGTATGGCGTCGGCACCGCGCTCGAGCAGGTCTACGAGCGCGACAGCGCGGCGTTCGTGAAGCTGTGCGAACGCGCCCGGGACTGTCCGTTCATCCGTTACGTCTTCACCAACGTCGAGACCACCCTGGCCTCGGCCGACCTCGGCCTGATGGCCGACTACGCCGCGATGGTCAAAAGTTCGGCGCTGCGCGAGCGCTTCTACGGCGAGATCGCCGCCGAGTACCGCCGCACCCAGCGCATGCTCGACCGCATCTTCGGCTCACCGATGGCCCAGCGCCGGCCGCGCATGGCCAAGACCCTGGTGCTGCGCGACGCTGCGCTGCGCGCGCTGCATCATCACCAGATCGAGATCCTGGGGCGCTGGCGCGCGCTGCGCGCCAGCGGTGATATCGCCGGGGCGGATCAGGTGCTGCCGACGCTGCTGCTGTCGATCAACGCGATTGCATCCGGCCTCCGCACCACCGGTTGACCGCATCCGTTC
>JACDEC010000354.1 GCA_013816645.1 Planctomycetota bacterium | reverse complement strand
GCTCAGCCCGCCGCGCCGCAGGTGATCCAACCGCGTTCGCTGCGCCGGAAGCCGGTATTGGCGATGCGCGTGAAGGTCCCATCGACCTCGCCATGCACGGCAATCGCGAAGCGGTCGCCGGACACCGCGATCAGGTTGTAGCCGTTGGCTTCGCCGCGTCGCCGCACCGACAGGGCGGTGCCGGCCTGGGCGACGATGATCGATCGGATGCGCCCGGGATACCAGGCGGTGACGTCGGCGTTGAAGCCGCGGTGGAGGTGGCCGGCGAGCAGCAAGTCGACGCCCCAGTCCTCGAGCAGATCGAGCGCGCGCGCCGCTCCGCCGACCGTGCCGCCGCCGCTGTCGTCGACGAATGGGTGGTGGGTGACCACGACCTTGAAGAGGTGCGCGGGCAGGGCGCGCAGCATGGCGCCGAGTTCGTCGACCTGCCACGCCGAGATGCGTCCGGCCTTCCAGAGCAGCGATCGCGCCGTGCACAAGCCGATCACCGCGGTGTGCTGATCGCGCCACGCGGGGAAGGCGTCGTCGCCGTGGTGGCGGTGGAAGCGGGCGAGCGGCGCGCGCAGCCGGGCGAACGGATTCCACAGCGGCACGTCGTGGTTGCCCGGAACGACCACGCGCGGGAACGGCAGGGACTCCAACCAGGCGGTCGCGGCGGCGAATTCGCGCGAACGAGCCCGCTGGGTCAGGTCGCCGCTGACCACCACCACGTCCGGCCGCTGGGCCAGCAGGTCCTCGCGCAGCGCCACGGTCAGCGCGGGGTCCTCGCTGCCGAAGTGCAGGTCGCTGAGGTGGGCGATGGTGGTCACGCGGCGTCCGGGACGATCACCCGCAGGGCGCGGTGGCGGATGCGGAATTTCAGCGGGGGCGTCAGTTCGAATACCTCGCCGTCGAGCGCCACCGCCAGGCTGCGCGCCGCCGCGTCGAGCTGCAACCGCTCGACCGGCAAGGCCACCAGTTCCTCGGGATGGCGGACCCGGTCGAACAGCCACGCGGCCATCAATCGGGCGATGGCGCGGCGACCCGAGCGCGGCGGCACGTAGCAGTACAGCCGCCCGCCATCGAGGTTGGGACGTCGGGCGAAGTCGGCGTGCTTCCAGGAATAGCCGTTGTTGGCCACGAACACGAACGGCACCAGGGGCGCGAAGCGCTTGCCGCCAATCGCGAGGCGGACGCGGTGGTTGGGGAAGCGCCGCACCGCCCGGGCCATGGCCACCGCCATCGCCGGGTATTTGCGACGGCCGCGCGTGCGCCGCTCGCGGTCGCGCTCCTGGAGCAGGGACGGATAGAGCCCGACCGAGGAGTTGTTGATGAAGATGCGGCCGTTGACCTCGCCGACGTCGATGACGCGCACCACTCCTGAGCGGACCGCCGCCACTGCCGCTGGTAGTTCGAGGGGCAGGCCGAGATCGCGCGCGAAATGGTTGAGCGTTCCCGTCGGCAGCACGCCGAGCGCAGCGCGTCGGCCGATCAGCGCGTGCGCCACCGAGGCCACCGTGCCATCGCCACCGGCGGCGACCACCACGTCCCAGGCATCGCCCTCGCCCCGCGCCAGGCGCGCGATGGTGCCCTCGTTGAGTGGCCGGATGGTCGGCGTCAGGTCGCAGCGCGCGAAGGCTTCGCCGATCGCATCGGGCCCGCTGCCGGTGCCTGCGACCGCATTCACCAGGACCAGCATCCGCGCGCTCATCGTGACTCCTTGGCGGGGGCGCCCGCCACCTGTGTGATCGGATGCTCTGCGATCAGCCCACAGCACAGCGCCCAGCAGCCACCGGCGATCCAGCCGGCGAGCACTTCGCTGGGATAGTGGACGCCGAGGTAGGCGCGGGTCGCGCCGACCAGCGCCACCGCCAGGAGCGCTCCGCCCATCAGCAGGATCGGTAGCGGGTGCGGCGTGCGCGCTGCGAGCACGGCGGCGATCGTCGGGTAGACCGCGGCGCTGATCAGCGCGTGCCCGCTCGGGAAGCTGGTGCTGAACACCTCGGTGAACGCCGCGACATCGGGTCGCGGATGGCCGAACAACGCCTTGAGCATGGCCGACAGCAGCATGCCGCCGAGGCAGGCGCAGACGATGCGCAGCCCACTGCGCACTCGGCCGTTCGCCGTAAGCACGAGTGCCGAGGCGGCGGTGGCCAGCAACAGGACGACATGACTGCCCAATGCAGTCACATCGCGCGCTGCCGAAGGCAGCCAGGCCGGGCCGAGGGGAACCGTGCGGTCCTGCGCATCGCGCAACGCCGCCAGGGTCCATCGGTCGATGGACCCCAGTCGGCCCGCTCCGGCTTCGGAAAGCACCAGGAATGTCAGCGCTCCGCACAGCAAAGCTGCCAGCGCCGCCACGATACGCCGGTCGTGCGACCGGACGGCGGGCAGCGAGGCGGACCGGGTCACCGGCGTGACGCTAGAAGATGGCCTTGAAGATGCCGACGACGATGAGCACTGCGCCGATGGCCACGCCGAGCACGAGCCAGCCGACGTTACCCTGGCGAGAGGGAGTGAGATCACGTTCGAGTCGCATGGGAACCTCCGTAGGGCGCCATTATAGCCCGGTCCCTGCCTGGTTGGGCGAAGACTTGATCAGTGCGAACGGCTTGTGCGACTCTGGCTGATGCAGCTTGTGACGCGGGTGCTGGATATCGGGCGGCCGGCTTCACGCCGTGCGCTTCACGCTACCGCCGAAAATGTGGTTACGCCGCGGGTGTGCCGGTGGTCATCGCCGACGGTCGCGGTGCGAAGAGGTGGGCGATGGCGGCCAGCTCTCCCAGCAGGAGGAGCGCGGCGGCGTCGGTCAGGGGCAGGCGGGTGGTGGTGGCGATCATGGGATGCTCGGCGATGCGATGGCCGTGGAGGCCGGAGTGGATGGATGAATGGGTTGGGGAGGGAAAGGGGCGAGACGCAGAATCCCGGCGACCGGTCGGTGCCGGTCGCGTGGTCGTGCGTGCTGGCGTCGTTTGAAGCGGTTAGACCGCGCAGCGCCGGGACCAGGACCACATGACCACGCTCAGCGCGCTCATTCGGGCGGCGGCAGGATGTGGGTGGTGGCGGCGCATGGGCAGAAACGTAGGGGCAAACCGACGGGTGTCAAGAAACTCACGTATTTTACCGCGTTCTCGACGTGCCAGGCTGGGCACAGCGGCAATCTCTTGCCGTTGGGTGAGGAGGGTTCACCCGGCTGGATGGAGGACCGTGAGCGCAGTCGTACAATGGCCTGCAGCCGGAGGGCTCGACCATGTGGAACTACGACAACCTCATCGCCCACGTCCAGGCAGCGATCCAGTCGCGCGGCGGGCGCATCGTGCGCTACGACGCCGCGGGTGATCTCGATCGCGAGGATCTGATCGAGGCGATGCACCTGCTCGGTTGGGACCACGTAGGCGGCCGTCCCACCGTCGACTTCAGCTACATCACCAGCTTCCGGCCGCGCGACGGCGGCGAACTGGTGACTGGCGAAGCGCACAGCAGCCAACGTTCGTTGTACGAAGCGATCGTCACCGCGCTGGAGGGGGCTTCCGTCCACGAGTGACCCTGCCGTCCACGACCATAACGCCGCCCACGATCGCGCGGTGGATCCTCGGTCCACCGCAGCGAAAGTAGTCGCGAGGCATCCGATGAGTTCACCGGCCGGCACCCGTCTCGAACACGATGCGATGGGGCCGGTCGAGGTACCAGCGGCGCGGTTGTACGGGGCGAGCACCGCGCGCGCCGTGGCGAACTTCCCGTTCGCCAGCGGGCCGCTCCCGCGCCCGGTCATCCTGGCGATGGCGCGCATCAAGCAGGCTGCGGCTCGCGCCAATCAATGCCTGGGCCTGCTCGATGCAGAGCGCGCCGCGCTCATCCAGCGGGCGTCCCAGGACATCCTCGATGGCGCTATCGGCATGGAGGAGTTTCCGGTCGACGTCTTCCAGACCGGATCCGGAACCAGCTCGAACATGAACGTCAACGAGGTCGTCGCCAACCGCTGCGCGCAGCTCGCGCGCCGTCCGATCGGCGCCAAGGATCCGGTCCACCCCAACGACCACGTCAACCGCTGCCAATCCTCCAACGACGTCTTCCCGTCCGCGATCCACCTGGCCGTACTCGAACGACTCGACGCCGAGCTGGCTCCGGCATTGGCCCTGCTCGCTGGCGAATTGACGGTCAAGGCCACGACCTGGTCCGCGGTGCTCAAGATCGGCCGGACGCACCTGCAGGATGCGACCGTGGTCAGCATCGGTCAGGAGTGCGGAGGCTGGGCGGCGCAGGCGGCACAGTCGCGCGATCGCCTGCTGATCGCCG
>JACDEC010000353.1 GCA_013816645.1 Planctomycetota bacterium | reverse complement strand
GGGGAATGCCATCCCAGGGCTCGCCGACGACGACCAGGTCCCCGAGTTGCACGGTCAGCGGCGATCCGCCCACCCAGGCGGCGATGAGGCGCAGGCGATGGCGGCCAGGCAGCCGCGGACGGAAGCGCGTCGCGAAGCGCAGCGAACCGTCGAGGATGAAGCGCTCGCGATCGCCGTCGTCGACGCGGCGCACCGGCTCCTCGGCGAACGCGGCGATGGTCCGGGTGGAGCCGTCGGGTTCGTCGATCACCAGGTCCAGGCGGAACTCGTCAGGGTCGTAGGGATTGTCGGGCATCGGCGTCGGGCGCACACCCAGGGACCAACGTCGTCCGGTGGTGGCGTGCGCCTGCGTCCCATCCCAGCCCGCGAGTTCGAGATCGCAGAGTCGCTGCGTCGACGACGTCGCCACCGCGATCGGCGCGGTCAACCGCGCCTCGACGTCGACCAGGGCACTGCCCGGCTCGGACGCGAACAGCACGATGCCAACCCGCGCCGCGCTCGCCGCGGCTGTCGCTCCCCAACGGCCGGCGTGTCCTTCCGGAGTGAGCGCGGCGTCGTCGCCGAGCGCGAAGCTGAGGCGGTGAAGACCAGGTCCGAGACGATCGGGATGCACGCGCTGGAACCACGTGCCGTCGCGCTCGGTGCGCCATGCCACGACGCCGAGATCCGCGGGAGCGCCGTTAGGCACCGTCAGCGCCACCTCCAGCATCGTGTGTTCGCCCATCTCGTCGGCGATCGGCACGACCGTGCCCAGCGGCGCTGCGATCGGCACGCTGGACCGGCAGCTATCTGCGGTGCGCAGCACGTAGCCGACGCCGCGCACCACCACGCGCGGATCGAGGAGCGCGAATCGAGTCACCCCAGGGCCGAGCACCAACGTTCCCGGTCCATCGACGGCGATACCGTAGGCGCCCGCTGGCAGGGAAAGGGTTCCGCCACCCAGCGCGATGGTGCCCGCGCCACCGATGGTGCGAGCGATCAGCGCATGGCCATCGAGCGAACAGGTGGCACCGCTGTGCACGCACAAGGTGCGCGTCGACAGGTCGAGATCGGCAGCGATGCCGGCACGACCGTCGATGTCGATGTCGACGTCCTTCGGGGCCGACGCCAGGCGCGCCCCCTCGGTGAGCACCAAGCGGCCACGTCCTTCTACCGGGCAGGCGATGGTGACCGGGCCGCTGACCGTGAGGTCAGCCGCGGGCGCGAACGCGTCGGCGGGGACCACCCGCCACCCGCCATCGGTCGGCGTGCCGAGATCGGGATGATTCCACAGCAGGCGGCAGCAATTCGGACCGCCGCCGTCCTCCCATTGGACCCGCATGCGGTACAGGCCGGGCTGCAGGTGGTGGACCACCCGGGTGGTCGCCCCCTGACCGCCGCTCCAGCCGTTCGAACCCCATTCACCCGCCTGGAGCTGGCCGTCACCGTCGCGATCGATCCATACGCGCGAACCGTCGTCCGAGGTGGTGGCGAGGTCGACTTCGCGATTCACCGCCAGCAGACCGTCCCACTGGATCGACACCTGATCCCAGTCGCTGGCGCTGCCCGCGACCTTGAACCGTTCGCGCTCCTCGGGCGTGCCCATCGCGGAAGTGGCGAAATCGATGACCCGGTCTTCCCGCGTGCCGGACACCAGCCCGAGTTCGCGGAAGTCGTCGTGCGAGCGTTGGCGCAGCGACACCGGCACCACGCTCGCGACCAGGACGCCCTGGCCGGTGTGCTCGAGGCGCAGCGACCCGCGCAGGGTCGTCGGCGCTTGGGCGATCAGCGTGGCCCGGCCGGGAGCGATCGCCCGGATCACCGCATCGTCACCCGCGGGCAGTTCGTGGCGCCCTCCGGCGATGCGCACCTCGTCTGCGGGCGTGCAGGCCAGGATCGCCGAGAGCAGCACCATCAACCACGCGCTGCCCGGCATGCAGATCACGCTAGACAACGTTCGCCCACAGCCGCGGTGACCTCCTCGGCCAGCCAGCCACCGGCAGTGACACAGGATGCGGGAATTCGTGCCGGCTTAGTGGGCGATGATCAGCGCCAGGCGGCCAGAGCGGCGAGCCAATCGCGCGCGGTCGTCGATTGGCCCGGCCCGGCGAGGATCGGCGCATGGATGCCGGCGTCGAACAAGGCGCGGTCGCCGTCGTGGCGCAAGCGGTAGCGGCTGGCCTCGCTGCGGTTGCCGACCTGGGCGACGGCTTCGTCGAGCGCCTTCTCCTGCTCAGCGACCAGTTCCGGCCGGTAGATCGCCCAAGCCTCGGTCATGCGCACGTCGACGACCTGCGCGGGCGGCGTGGCCGTGTCGTCCCATCGGAACACGATGGTCATGGCGGCAGGTTGATCCCCGGCGATGCCCGACCATTCGACGACGCGCCCGACGTGACTCTGGAAGACCGCGATCAGGCTGGCTGGCACCTTGTCCAGGCGTTCCACGCCGACGATCGCCACCACGGCGCGATCGTCCCCCGCCCAGTTGCCGGCCCACCGCACATGCTTGAGATGGGGATGCTGGCCGAGCACCGTGCCGAGGTCGCGCGTCGCGTCGATGCGCTCGTCGATGCAGGCTTGGACGCGGCGGATGCGCGCCCGGGCGCCGAAATCGGGCATCGCGAACCACACGACGGCCAGCGCCGCCGCTGCAGCGACCGCCGTGATCCATCGTGGGAAGCGCGGACGCTTGGAGAATCGTCGGGTGATGCGCGTGGTCCGGGCGGCCTGTGCGGTCACTGGCTCACGTATTCCGGTTTCCACAGCGCGTAGCTCTTCCACCAGTCGTCGATGGTGTCGCGCTGGAAGGCGTACCACTCGACGTGGCCATCGCCGTGCACGGCGTTGGCGCCGCTGCGGCCGGGACGCGGTGGACCACCCGGTGGGTGGTTGCAGGCGGTGTTCTCCATGCCGCCATTCCCGAATTTGCAGAACCAGTCGGCGGCGAGGATGCCCATGGACAAGCCGGTGCTCGGACCGCTCGGGGTGATCACCAAGTTGGTGGAGATCAGCATGCGATCATTGGGCTTGAAGGTCGGCGTCACCGAACCGAGGTCGATTGGCGGATAGGCGAAGGGCGGATCGCCCCAGTTCACGCCGGTATCGCGGCAGCCGGCTTGGTAGGTGTAGCCGTAGCGCATGCAGCGGCCCCATTCTCCCTGCGCGACTTCGTTGCGCGAAAACATCAGGATGCTGTTGCCCGCGGACAGCGACCCCGGGCAGAAGAGGATTTTCCCGCCGCCGCGGCCGCGGCCATCGGTGACGTAGTCCATGAGCAAACCGATGCCGTGCTTCACTCCCGACACCTCCGGACTGCTCCAGAAGTTCGGATTCGGGTTCTGCGGCGGGAAGAACCCTTCGAAGTCCTCGGCGTACGCGAGACAGGCGATGCCGACCTGGCGCAAGTTCGATCCACAGGACGCGCGCCGTGCTGATTCGCGCACGATCGGGATCATCGGCAGCAGCATCGCCGCGAGGATGCCGATGATCACCATCACCACCAACAGTTCGATCAGCGTGAACCCGTTGGCGCAACGCCGTATCGATATCTGACTTATGGTCATGTGCCGGTGGTTCCGGAGAGGCCGTGAAGGCATCCGATATGGTATGCCCATTCCCTGCCACCGTTGAGGAGAAACCACGACCGTACGCGAGGCCTGGAGGGCGTGTATCAGCCCATTGATCCTGATCGGGCAGTGAACCGAAACGATCTGCGCGCGGTCAGGGTAGCGGCAGGAAGGGCGTCTGATCAAAGCGGTCGTCGAGGTCCTCGTAGACTCCGGCGATGTCCTCGATGGGAATGTAGACCCGGAAACGGTGCGCCTCGCCACCGAAGCGATCGATGGCGTCCGCGAGCAGGATCTCGCGCTTGCCCTCGCTGAACTGGCCGGGTTGGTAGCTCTGCCAGATCTTGCGGCTCATGTCCGGAGCCCAGTGCAGACAGCGCACTTCGCCGACCACCAGCTCCTTGCGCATCTCGACGATCTTGAGCACGAAGCGCTCGCCGCGGCGCACGATCAGAGTCACCACGCGCTGCTGGTCGGCGAAGGCCTCGAGCAGCTTGGCGAGCGTGCCCGGATTGTCGGAACCGGGGATGACGATGCGCTTGTCGCCGCTCATTTCGCCTCCCAGCGGCCTTCGGCCACTGACCGCGCCAAGCGCGGGTGCGCGCTGACGCGCGCGGAGGCTGTTGCTGCAGGGGGAGCTCCGCTCCCCCCACATCGCTCGGCCGTAGGCCTCGCTCCCCCCTTTTCGGCGCACCCGGCCCAGGCGCGCCCTGCGGGCGCGGCCGCGCAG
>JACDEC010000352.1 GCA_013816645.1 Planctomycetota bacterium | reverse complement strand
CTGGCGGACGATGCGCGCAAGCGCGCCGGAGCGCGCCGCGTTCGGCGTAATCGGCTACAAGGGGGGAGCGAGGCCGCCCCCGGCCGAGCGATGTGGGGGGATCGCCGAGCGATCCCCCCGCACCAACGCACAGCGCTTGGCAAAGCCAAGCGGGTCCGCGCAGCGGACCAAAACCGGCGCAGCCGGTTTACTGCGCACCGCCGCGCAACAAGCGCGGCGGAGACAGCAAGCCGCAGGGCTTGAGCTTGTAGCCGTAGGTCCAGCGTTCGCCGCCCGAGCGCCAGGCGTCGGGGCCGATCCACAGCGCGTTGGGATCGTCGAGGTGCACCGGGCCGAAGGCGTTGATGCGGCTGCCGTAGGCGGTCAGGTCGAGGCGGTGGGCTTTCTTGCCAGAGGCCTTCTTGGGCTTGCCGAGCGCGAGCCGGTAAGGCGGGAAGGCGATCGGGCCGACGCGCTCGCCATCGAGGTCGACGGTGATCAGCGGAGCGCGGAACTCGGGGGTGTGCAGATCGATGCGCTTGCCGTCGGTCTCGAGTCGGCAGTGGTAGGTGACGTTGCCGGCGTAGAACGGCAGGCCCTGGGTGGTCCAGTCGCCGAATGCCAGTTCGCGCACCGGCGCGACCAGGCGCGGCTTGGCATCGACGATCTCGACGCCGAAATCACCGAGCAGGTAGTGCCACTCGAAGTTGGTGGTCAGGCCGATGGGCTGGCTGACTTCGATGACGTGATTGCCGATCGCGAGATCGCCGACCGCGATGGTGCGGATCGCCGGGTCGACCCAGTAGCCGGTCGAGGCGCGGCCCAGCGCCCGGCCATCGACGGTGATGTCGGCGGTGGCGAGGTCCTCGAGCGCGAGCACGGCGCCGCGCACCGCGACCGCGCAATCGACCACGAAGCGGATCGAGACGCGGTGGGTCGGCGTGTTCTTGGGCTCCACCCAGGGCTGGGGGATGTTGGCACCCTTGTGCGGCAGGCCGATGCGCTGGCGCAGGCGGTTGTCGACCTGCAGCACCTCCTCGACCGGTTCCCACGGACCGTCGTCGAGGCGGAACTCGCCCTGGTCGAGCAGCAGGACATTGGGTTCGGACAACGTCACCGACACCGGCCCGTCGAGCACCGCGAGTTCGCTCCACGACGGCGCAGCGCTCGGGCGCGGCGCGCGCGCGCGCTTGGACGCGAGTTCCAGGCGCAAGAGCAGGTGGCCGGCCGCCGGGCAATCCCAGTCGATCTCGGTCCAGCCGCTGGCGTGCCGCCAGGCGATCGGCGCTTCCTTGCCGCTGGCGGTGTCGAGCGCGACCGCCTGCCAACGACCGCGGATGCGCAGGACCGCGCCGGGCAGCCCGCGGGTGCGGTCGGTGTTGCAGACGAACAGGTGGCGGAAGCGACCGTCCGCGCGCAACTGGTGGAGGACGTCGGTGACCCGCGCGCCGTGCTGGCGGACCTCGATCTCGCGCACCGGCTCGACCGCAGCGAGCACGCTCGAAGCCGACAGCTCGATGCGCGCGCAGCGCGCGGCCAGGCGCGCCGGGCGCTCGCTGGGTTCGGCGTCGACGAGTTCGGGCACGCGCCCGGCGAAGATCACCGTGCCGCCGGCCTTGACCAGGCGCTCGAGCAGGGCGAGCGTCGAGGCGCGGATGGTGCGCAGGCCGGGGACGATCACCACGTCGTAGCTGCAGGCGCCGACCACGAGACTCTCGCCGTCGATCCGGGCCTTCTGCGCGGGCAGCAGGCTCTCGGCGACGAAGTCGAAGTCGACCTGGCCGCGCAGCAGCCATTCCGTGAGCTGCTGGTGCTGGCGGTCGAGGCGTTCGCGCTCGCCGCGCGCGCGGTCGAGGTTGCCCCACGCCACCCACATCGATTCGATGGGATGGACCACCGCGACCCGGCACACCGGCGCGCCGCGGGTGAGCACGGTGTTGAGCCGCGCGAAGTGGTCCTCGACGGTGCGGTACTCGCGGAACCACGGCGAATGCTCGTCGATCGGCGCGGGGTAGTCGCGCTTGGCCTCGCCGGCCATCGACACCCAGGACAGGTGGTGCACGCGCACGCTGATGCCCAGCGCGGCCTGCCAATCGCCCTGGCGCTTGTGGCCGGTGAAGTCGAAATCCCAGTTGGTGACGCCGTAGAGCTCGCTCATCACGCCCGGCCGGCCGTACTGGCGCGCCGCGCTCTGCGCCTGCTTGGCGGTG
Source organism: Planctomycetota bacterium (assembly GCA_013816645.1). GTDB lineage: Bacteria > Planctomycetota > UBA11346 > UBA11346 > UBA11346 > JACDEC01. The sequence continues at coordinate 2,098 of JACDEC010000352.1, read as the reverse complement.
ACCAGCTCCATCCAGTCGCAGAGCATGTCGACGCCGGGGATCTGGAAGCCGCGGTAGTGGCGCATCGCCTCGCCGACCGCGCGGCACTGATTGCTCAGCGAGCTCTCCTCCATGAGGTGGCCGGTCGATGCGATGCCGTGCTGCTCGCACCACGCGCCGATGGTGTCGGCGTAGGCGTCGACGAAACGCTCGGTGCGGTGATCGTGGTAGCGGTAGCGCGCGCGCGACGGCCTGCCGTCGGGCAGTTGCCAGACCAGCTCGGGCACGAAATCGAGCAGGTCCTCGCGGTAGGCCGCGCGGTAGGTGGCGGCGAGGTCGGTGGTCCAGGTCAGACCGATGTCGGCGGTCGCGGCGCCGTCGTAGGGCGGTTCGTAGCGCACGAACTGCGGCTCGTCGGTGAAGATCGCTGGGATGGTGGTGCCGAAATGGTCGCCGACCGCGGCGCGGTAGCGTTCGTGGGTGACCGCGATGAAGCGCTCGATCGCCGGCTTGCTCAAGGTGTCGACGTAGGCCTGGTGGTTGAACCACGGCGAGGTCGCGAGGTTCTCGAGGTAGGCGTACCACAGGCGCTCGCCCTCGCGCGGGCCCTCGCCATCGCCGAGCCGCCGGTAGGACGCGAGCACGCCGCCCTCGACGCGGATCGCGTAGCGGGCGAGCAGCTCGCCGCGGCCGCTGCGCCGGGTCTCGATGTGGTCGACCGGGCGCGGGTCGCGGACGAACTGCTCCTGTGGGGTCACGGTGAGCGTGAGCTGCTTCCAGCCGTGCTGCGGATCGGAAGTGACCAGGCCGCCGGCGAAGCCCGAGGGCCAGCGGTCCTCGTCGTACAGCCAGGCGAGCATGCCGTCGTTCTCGGCCTTCTCGACGCAGGCGCGGACGTGGCCGAGGAACTCCTCGCCGAGATACTCGGTGGCCAGGCCGGTGCGGGCGTGCATGTGGAAGCCGCCCAGGCCCATCTGCTTGAGGTCGTCGAGCTGGCTGAACAGCCGCTCGCGGTCGAGCTTGCAGTTCCAGCTCCAGAATGGCGCGCCGCGGTATTCGGCGGTCGGATTGCGGAACAGCTTGGCGTCGAGGCGTTTGCTGGCGTTCTTCGGGTAGAGCGGCATGGCCGCAGCATCCCCCGGCGGGGTCGCAGGCCATAGGACGATCGTGGCCGGATTAGCACGAATCTGCGGCCCAGCGAACGCGCCAAATGACGCGGCCGGCTGCAGAGCAGCCGGCCGCGCCGATCTCGAGTTGACGGAGGGCGACCTCCGTCGACCGGCGATCGATCAATGGACGATGTCGTTGGCCTTGTCGCCGGTCTTCTCGGCGGCTTCCTCGGTCTTCTCGCCGGCATTCTCGATGGCCTGGCCGGTCTTGTTGCCGGCCTTCTCGACGTTGTCGCCGGCCTTCTCAGCGTTGTCGTTGTCGGTGCAGCCGACGGCGCCGAAGATGGCGATGGTGGCGGCGAGCATCAGGCTCTTGCGCAGGATAGTCATGTGGTTGTTTCCATTCATTCAGGTTATCGAACAGTCGATGCGGCACCCATCGGGGCGCCGTCCACGGCCGATTCTGCCAGCCTGGTAGCTGGGGGCATGCGCAAAAACGCAAGGCTGTACGTTCAGGGCGACTGGATTTCCAACGCAGCGATCCGCCAGGTCGCCAGGGAATCCAGCGCACCGGGCAGGTTGATGCTCCGCCGCCAGGTCGGCTTGGCGAGGTAGGCGCGCCAGTCGGCCAATGCCTCGGCGCGCCGCCCGGCGACCTCGCGACGCATGGCGCGCAGCACCAGCATCTCGGCGTCGGCCTGGCTGCGGTTGGGCTGGCCGAGGAATGCCTGTTCGTCGATCGTGCCCAGCAGGTACATCGCCTGGTGCCAGATGCGCTGACGGTGGGTCCAGCGGTGCTCGGCCGCGAGGCTCGCGACGCTGGCGGCCAGCGCGCCCCGCTCGCCGTCGAGTTCGCGCATGAAGGGGCGCACGATGCGCGCGATGACATCGGGTTTCCACTTGGGCAGATAGACCTCGGCTGCGTCGAGCCGGCGGTCGGCTTCGGTACGCTCGCCGCGCGCGAGCGCCTCAAGGGCGTGCAACATGAGTGGCCAGTAGCGGCCCTCGCC
>JACDEC010000023.1 GCA_013816645.1 Planctomycetota bacterium | reverse complement strand
GCCTCGGCCCGGCCGCTGGCGGCGAGGTAGCGCCCGAAGGCTCGCAGGGACGCGACCGCGCGCGCCACGGTGCGGGGGGCGGGTGCGGGGGTCGCACCGGCGCGGTCGAGAACGAACGCGCGCAGCGTGCGCGCATCGAGGGTGCGCGGATCGGCGGCGTCCGGGGCTTCGCGAGCCAGCCAGCCGAGCAGGCGGTCGAGTTCGTGACGATAGGCGCGCAGGGTGTGGGCAGATGCTTCGCGGGCATCGGCGAGGTGGGCGAGGAAGGCGTTGGCGGCGTCGGCGAGCGGCGACGGCGGCACCGATGGTGCGGGCTCGCCTGCTGGCTTTCCGTCGCCGTCGCTAGCCTTCTCAGGCCCGCGGGCGCGCATAGCGGCTGCTTAGCCTGGCTCGATGCGGTTCAGCTGACCGCAATGCACGCAGATGCTGGTGAAGGCCTGGGCGCGGCGCTCGACCGCGAATTCCTTGCTGCAGGCCGCGCAGGTCACCTGGTGCGGCTTCTCGGTGCGATCGGTCAGGCGCTGGAGGTCGTTGTTCACCAGCCGGCCGGTGACGCCGCGACGGATGCGCGCAGTGGTGCTGAGCTGGTTCGAATGACGTCCCGTGCCTTGGGTCGGTGTCAGCGTCGGCGAACCGCCGGGCGGAGTCCAACGCTTGCTGCCGGTGCCGGGTTGGCTGATCGTCGCCGGGGGGATCGTCGGTTTGCTGTCCGGGCGCGCGAAGGTGCTGGTCGTCGTGGGCTGGGTCCCCGGCGCGGACGAATCGGGGAGTCGTTTGAGCGCGCGACTGGTTTCGCCTTCGGTGGCGGCGGTGCTGCCGCCATGGCGGACGATCCGGCCCGTGCCGAAGAAGGGCTGGTCCTTTGGCGGGCGGCTGCCGCCGCCTGGCCCTTTGCCGTGCGCTGCCGCCTCGCCGAGCAGCTGGTCGACCCGGGACATGGCGATGGGCATGTCGAGGAAGCGGCAGTCGAGGCGCTGGGCCTCATCGAAGTCGCCGCGTGCGAGGTTCCCGAATGGCGCATACAAGGCGATCGCCAAGCTTTCCTTCTCGTCGCGCAGCGCCTTGGCCAGGGCGAGGCCGGCGCCATCGGTCAGGGCGAAGCTGGCGATGACCAGGTCGAAGGGGTTGCCGGCGGTGCGCTTGTTGGTGATCGCGGTCAGCGCCCCGCGGGCAGAAGCCTGATACGCCGCGAGGTGCCCACGCGCGGACAGATGGTCGAGCAGCGGCTGCGCGACATCGGCTCGATCATCAACCACCAGGATGCGCAAGGGAGCTTCCACAGGTGATTTGGTAGCCGCGATGGCCGGAGCAGACAAGCAAAAAGGCCTGTCATCGACTCACTCTGACTGGTTGCCGTCGCCGCTGGCGCTAAAGCCTACGCCATGCGCGCGCCACCGCGCCAGCTGGTGCTGGCCCTCGTCCTCGTCGTGGTCGCCGCCGCGGGCCTCGGAACCGGCCTCGCGCGGCGCGCATGGTTGTCCGCAGCCGGTTGGTTGGAACCGTGGCAACGCGGACTCGCCGATGGCTCGGGCGACGATGCGGTGAGCGCCGGCGCGGAGCAATCGCGCGAGCAGGTCGCCCGCCTGACCGCCGAGAACATCGTCCTGCGCCGTCGACTCGACGACTACCAGGCGATCCAGGGCGAGGGCAAGCTCGGGCCGAGCCAGGTGGTGGTGGCGCGCGGTCAGGTGGTCGCTCGGACGCTGCGCCAAGGCCGACGCTTCTGCGAGCTCGACGTCGGCGCCGTGGACGGGGTCGAAATCGGCATGGCAGTCGCGATCGGCTGGAGCCTGGTCGGCGTGGTCGCGGGGGTCCAGCCATCGCGCTGCCTGGTGCGCCAGGTCACCGATCGCGAGAGCCGCATCCCCGCCGCGGTGTTCGCCGACAGCGATCTGGTCGCCGAAGGCGTCCTGTCCGGCACAGGAGAGCGGGCCTCGTCGCTGCTCGACTTCGTCGAGGATCGGCCGGGGCTCCAGCTCAGCGCCGGCATGCAGGTGATGACCGCCGCGTTCGATCCGAACCTTCCGCCCGGGATGGTGCTGGGCACCATCACCGCGGCCGAGCGTTCCGCCCAATCGGCGCAATGGCGGATCCAGGTCACCCCGCTGCGCGACGCAGAAGTCGCGGAGAGCCTGCTGATCATCCGCGGCGCGCCGCTGAAAGCGGAAACGCCGTAGGGCGAAGAGAAAGTGCGCGTCCTGTGCACGCCGCGCGGCGAACGCATCCCCCGCTTGCGACCGGCACCAGGGGTGGCTACGGTCGACGGGCAATGCTGCGTACCATCGCCCTGCTATCGATCGTCGCGCTCGCGTCCCTGTCCGCGCCGCCGGCCCTGTGCGCCGAGGACGCCGCCGAACCCGTGCTGGGCGAGGCGATCGCCACCCTGCGCATCAACGATCTGCGCTGGCTCGATCGCGAGGCCGCCAGCTTCGCCAACACCTCGGGAACCAGCAGCGACCAACTGCGCGGGTTGCTCGCACAGATATTCTTCCATGCGCGCAGCTACGATGGCGTCGACCTGTCGCGTCCCGCGGTCATCGCCTGGCGATCCGGCCCGGCCCCATTGGTCGCCATCATCCCGCTCGAGGATCGTCGGCGCTTCATCGCCGATTTCGGTGCGATCACCGCTTACGGTTCGCCGCTCATCCGCATCGGTGAGCGGGATGGCACCACCGTCTACACCCAGAACACCGTGGCCGGTCTGCGCGAATACCGGCTGCTCGTCCAGGACGATGTCGCCTACATCGCGCGCACGGTCGCGGAATGCCGCGCGATGGCGGCCCGGCCGTTGCGCCAGGCGGCGGGCCGTGAGGCCCCGGTGACCTTCACCGCGCAGCCCGCGTTCTTCACGGTCCCCGCCAGTCTGGCCGAATGGGCCAAGCCAGCGGTGATGGGGCTCGATGCGGCGACCGCGCTCGCCTTGTTCGTCCGCTCGCCGACCAACTGGGACGACCTGGGCAGCCAGGTCGCGATGGTGCACGCCGAACTGGCGCCTGCCGCCGACGGCGTCGTTCGGCTCAGCGCGCGGCTCAGCGCCAAGGCGGACACCGTCCTAGCCCAGTGGCTCGCCTTGCAGAAGAACGTCGCCAGCCGCCTGCTTCCCGCGGTGCGCAATGGCGCGGACGTGGTCGCCTACGGTCAGGTCGAATGGCAGGGCCAGCTCGACCGGCTCGGCCAACGCATGGTGCCGGCGATGCGCGCGCTGGCCGGCGAGCGTTGGACGCCGCAGGTCGAAGATGCATGGAGGCGCTATTGGGAGATGGCCGATCGCGAAGGCCCCTTCGCATTCGCCATGCAGCTCCCGCGTGGCGGCAAGGCTGGCTTCCAGCGTTTCGTCATCGAACGACAGCGCGCTGCCGAGCTCCTCATCCTCGGTCGCCTGATCGAGCAAGTTTTGTCGCCGCTGCAATCGGGCATCGATGACCAGGCTTTCAGCGATGCCAACATCCTGGGCCTGACGGGATTCCAGGTCGCGACGACTCCGCGCGCGCACGTCGATGGCCGGGCAGTCGAAGCCGTACCCATGGAGGCGTTGGTGCTCGCCGATGACCGTCGCGAGTACCATGCCTGCGCCGCGCCTGGCGCCAGCCAGGTCGACATGGAAGCGATCCTGACGGCCATCGCCAAGCCGGGCGCGCCGGAAGGCTCGCCCGCGTTGTTCGGTATGCTGATCGACCTGACCGGCCTCGTCGCCAGCGGCCGGCTCGGAACGGTGGCCGCTGACCGGGTCGCCGACCGTCCGCTGCCGCAGGTTTCTGCCGATATGGTGGTGCGCGCCACCACCCAAGGCGACCTGACTTTCGAGGCGAATCTCCCGGCCCAGCGTGCCGCTATCCTGCTGCGCGAGGCCAACATCCATTCGCTGCCGCTCCCCGATGGGCCGGTGCGACCGGCCACCGCGCGCTGACCGTCCGCTGGGCGGATCCCTCTTCCGCTTCCTGCACCCTGGGCTATGACGCCGCTCCGCACCGCAGGAGCGCCCGATGCCGAAACCCAAGGTCGCCATGCTCACCGCCGGCGGGCTCGCGCCGTGCCTGTCGTCCGCAGTCGGCGGGCTGATCGAGCGCTACACCGAGATCGCGCCCGACGTCGAGATCATCGGCTACATCGGAGGCTACAAAGGCCTGCTGCTCGGGCAGAGCGTGCCCGCGAACGCCGACGTGCGTGCCGAAGCGCACGTCCTGCACCGCCACGGCGGCAGCCCGCTCGGCAACAGCCGGGTCAAGCTGACCAATGTCGCCGACTGCGTGAAGCGCGGCCTGGTCAAGGACGGCCAGGATCCGCTCAAGGTCGCCGCCGAGCAACTCACCCGCGATGGCATCACCATCCTCCACACCATCGGTGGCGACGACACCAACACCACCGCGGCCGAACTGGCGAAGTACCTCGCCGGCAACGGTTACGCGCTGACCGTGGTCGGCCTGCCCAAGACCATCGACAACGACGTGTTCCCGATCCGGCAGTCGCTGGGCGCGTGGACGGCGGCGGAGCAGGGAGCGATCTTCTTCGAAAACGTGGTCAACGAGCAATCGGCGAATCCGCGCATGCTCATCGTCCACGAGGTCATGGGCCGCAACTGCGGCTGGCTCACCGCGGCGACGGCGCGCGTCTACCGCGAACGCCTGGCGCACCACCGCTTCCTGCCGCAGTTCAACTTCGATCGTGCGCACAAGGACGTCGACGCGGTCTACATCCCGGAGATGGAGCTCGATATCGCCGCCGAGGCCAAGCGCCTGAAACAGGTGATGGACCGCAAGGACTGCGTCAACGTGTTCGTGTCGGAGGGCGCCGGCGTCGAGACCATCGTCGCCGAGCTCGAATCGCGCGGCGAAGCGGTCAGCCGCGACGCCTTCGGCCACGTCAAGCTCGACACCGTCAACGTCGGCGCGTGGTTCTCGAAGCAGTTCGCCAAGCTGATCGGCGCCGAGAAGACCCTGGTGCAGAAGAGCGGCTACTTCGCCCGCGCCGCCGCCGCCAACGGTGACGACCTGCGCCTGATCAAGAGCATGGTCGACCTCGCCGTCGAATGCGCGCTGCGCGGCGAAGGCGGCGTGATCGGCCACGACGAGGACCACGGCGGTCGCCTGCGCGCGATCGAGTTCCCGCGCATCAAGGGCGGCAAGCCTTTCGACCTCGACCAGGAATGGTTCGACCGCCTGCTCAAGGGCATCGGCCAACCCATGGGCAGGCGCGCCACCGTCGCGCACGGCGGAGAAGAGTAGCCGGGACGGCCTCGTCGGAGGCGTCGTGGACGAAAATCCCTTCAGCGCTCCGCTCGGTCCGGTGCCCGCGCCCCCGTCGCCCGGCGTCTACGAAGGCCGCTTCCGCGGCCACCGCCTGCGCTATTGGATCGAGGGTGATGCCCTGCACGTCGACGAAGGCCTGCTGCGCATCGCCGTGCCGCTGACCCATCCCGAGGTGCGCCTGACCGCGCAGCGATTTGCCGCCCCGATCACCTGGATCGGCTTGGCGCTGCTCACCCTCGCCGCGACCTGGTGGTGGGTCTCGCCGCACGGGATGCGCATGCAGGCGCTGGTGCTGGCCGCGGTCGGCGCGTTCTTCGCGATCGGCGGCATCGGCGGCCGGGTCGCCGTCGGCAGCCGCAAGCGCCACGTGATCATCCGCGTACTCGACGGCGACCGCGCGCGCTTCGACGTCTTCGTCGCCCAGGTCCGCGAGCGGGTGCGGCCGGGGGGTTGAGGGTTACAGCAAATCGCGATGCGCGCGCCTAAGTTCGCGATGAGAGCGCTTGGTGCTTCCCCCGCCATTCCCTGCGCTGCGCTCTCGCGGCGTTCCTCGGCCGGGGCGGCCTGCGGGGACGCCGCTGCCGCGCAGCTCCAGTCACCCCTGCGGGGCGCGCTGCGCGCGTGGCTCAGGCTTCGCGGCGGAGTCGGCTTGGGGCGCACGCGCAGCTACGTCAGCCGCGCATGTCGATCCCGCCATCGACGGTCATCGTCGACCCGGTGACGAACTGGGCGAGATCGCTGAGCAGGAACGCGGTCGCTCCGGCGACGTCGCTGGGCAGGCCCACCCGGCCGAGCGGACAGCCTTTGAGCACCTGCTCGCGTCCGATCGCGTCCATGACGTGCCCGCTCATCGCGGTTTCGGTCCACGACGGGGCGATGCAGTTGACGCGGATGCGGTTCTTGGCCAGTTCGAGCGCCATCGAGCGCATGAACAGGATCTGCGCGCCCTTCGAGGTCGCGTAGGCCGAGAAATCCGCCGAGCCGCGCTGCCCTGCGGTCGACGTGTAGATGACGATCGAGCCGCCTTTGCCGCGAGCGCGCAGGTGTCGCGCCGCGGCGCGCACCCCCAGGAACGTCGAGCGCAGGTTGACCGCCATCATGCGATCCCAGAAGTCGCAGGTCATGACCTCGATCTTCGCCGCCTCGAAGATGCCGGCGGAGATCACCATGCCGGAGAGCGGTCCATGCTTGGCAACTGCCTGATCGACCGCGCCGTCGAGCGCGCCGTCGGCGGCGGCGTCGGCCTGCACGCTCCAAGCCTTCCCACCGATCTCGTCGACCAACGCCTGCGCCGCCGCGACGTTGCTCTGGAAGTTGATGCTCACCTTGGCCCCGGCCTTGGCCGCGGTGCGCGCCGTCTCGGCGCCGATGCCGCGCGATCCGCCGACGATGAAGATGTGCTGGCCGGTGAGGTCGATCATGGGAGCGGTGCTTTATCTAACTGCGGTGGAACGAGGCCGCGAGTCCACTGCCGGTTGACGTGAAGTCCAGGAAGCGCCCGCCGCGAGCCAGGAGCCGAAGGCGACAGCGAGCAAGGGCTGGGGGGCAGCGCCGTAGGCGCGTTGGCGGGGGGAGACCATCCCCCCGCCGGCGAGCGAGCGCATCCAGGAGCGCAGCGACAGATTCGCCGCGAGCCAGGTTAACAGTCAGCCGTACGCGCCCTCCGGGTGCTTGCCGAGCAGCCGCTGCTGGCGCGGCGTCGCCACCGCGAGGATCTCGGGATTGTAGTGGAAGGGCCAGGGCGAGAACTTCTGCGCGATGTCGCGCTGCGCGTAGTGGACCTGGAGCAGGTAGCGGGTGTCGGTCGAGGTGTTCTTGCTGCCGGTGTGCCAGATCTCGCTGCGGAAGAAGAGCACGTCGCCGGCCCGGCACAGCACCGGCTCGAGTTTGCGCCCGCGCCACTCGGTCTCCTCCTTGCCGCGCGGCCCGCGGCCGGCTGTATGGCTGCCGGGGATGACGTAGGTGGGGCACAACTCCGACGTCTGGTCGCTGAGGTAGTAGTGCGCGGTGCAGATGAAGATCGGCAGCTTGACGTCGGGCGCTGCGAGCGCGGATTCCGCGAGGTTCGGCGCGCTGAACAGGCGGTCGGTGTGCGGCGACCAGCCATCGTGGCCGGGTCGGCTGCGCCACGCGCTCATGCCGATGATGTGGCACCAATCGCCCCAGATCGCGTAGGCGAGATCGACCACGCCTGGGCGATCGGCGAAATCGAGGAACAGGCGCTCGCGGTTGAAGACGCACTTGTAGTGGTCGCCGGTCGGGCTCTTGCCGTCGAGGCCGAAATGCGCGCAGCGGTCGATCGCCGCGCGCGTCGCCGCGATCTCGTCAGGGGACAGCACGCCGGGGATCAGCGCGAAACCGTCCTCCTCGAGCGCGCGGGCATGCCCAGCGGTATCGTCGAGACGATAGGTCGGCTGCAGGTAGCGGAACGTCCCGTTGGGTGCGGTGACGGTAGCGGTCGCGGTGCTCATGGGGTCCTCCGGCGGTTGGCCGATGCACCGGATTTTACCGTCGCACACGTTGGGCCGCCATCGGACGGAGCAATCCGACTAGCACGAAAAGTGCGCCTGGTCCGGCTTCCGGCGACCACTTGCCGCGCGGGCCACGGGCTCGATCATCCCCCGCCACCCCAACGGAAGTCCTTATGCCCACGACCGGTACCGTCATCATCGGCCAATCGGGCGGTCCCACCGCGGTGATCAACCAGTCCTTGATCGGGGTGGTCAAAGCCTGCCAGGCAAGACCCGACGTCTTCACCCGCGTGCTCGGCGCCATCCACGGCATCAAGGGCATCCTCGATGGGAACTTCTGCGACTTCGCCGGCGAGGACGCGGCGACGCTCGAGGTGGTTGCCGGCACGCCCTCGGCGGCGCTCAAGTCGGTGCGCCACAAGGCCACGCCCGAGGACTGCCAGAAGGTCTTCGCGCGCTTCAAGGAACTCAACGTCCGTTTCTTCTTCTACATCGGCGGCAACGACACCGCCGAGACCACCAACATCATCAATGAGATGGCGCATCGCGAGGGCTACGACCTCCACTGCTTCCACTGCCCCAAGACCATCGACAACGATCTGCGCGTCACCGACCACTGCCCCGGATTCGGATCCGCGGCGAAGTTCGTCACCCAGGCGTTTATGGGCGACAACCTCGACAACCGCTCGCTCTCCGGCATCAAGATCAACATCGTGATGGGGCGCAACGCCGGCTGGCTGACCGCCGCCAGTTGCCTGGCGCGCGCCTTCCCGGACGACGGCCCGCACTACATCTACTGCCCCGAGGCCGACTTCACGCTCGACGGATTCTGCCGCGACATCGAGTCGACCTATCGCCGGCTCGGACGCTGCGTGGTCGCGGTCAGCGAAGGCATCCACGGGCCGGGCGGCAAGGCGATCATCGATCTCGGCGAAGTCGATTCGCACGGCAATAAGCAGCTGTCCGGCTCCGGCGCGCTCGGCGATCACCTCGCCGAGGTCGTCAAGCAGCACCTCGCCAAGGCGATGCCCGAAAAGAAACATCGCGTGCGCGCCGACACCTTCGGCTACCTGCAGCGCTGCTTCCCCGGCGTGGTCAGCGAGAGCGACGCGCGCGAGGCGCGCCAGGCCGGCGAGGCCGCGGTGGCGGCGGTATTGCGCGGCGAGAAGTCGGGGTCGATCGCGTTCAAGCGGCAGGACGATCCTTACCGAATCGAGTGCTTTGTCACTCCGCTGCCGACCGTGGCCAAGGACACCAAGCCGATGCCGCGCGAACTGCTCAACGGGGCCGGCAACGACGTGGTCGCCGAGAAGATCGTGCCGTACCTGACGCCGCTGGTCGGGACGCTGCCGAAGATCGGGCAGCTGAAGGGGGTCCGCTAGCGCCGCGGATCAGCTGGGCGCCATTACGCCGTTGCCGGACGGCCGGACGCGGTGGACGTCGCGGTCCGCTCGGGCTTGCCGGCAGCGGCCGTCGCGCACGGTTCGCGTTCGGCATGCGGCTTCGGCGGTGCTGGCGATCCCCGCTTGTTGGCCACCGCCTTGGTGAACTCCGCTCCGATCAGGAAGATCTGCGCGGAATAATAGACCCACACCAGCAGCACCACCAACGACCCGACCGCGCCGTAGCTCGAACCGAACGAGCCGTGACCGATGTAGAGCCCGATCAGGAACTTGCCGAGGGTGAACAGCCCGGCGGTCATCGCCGAGCCGAGCAGCACGTCCCGCCACTGCAGGCGCACGTCGGGCAGGAAGCGGTAGATCAGCGCGAACAGCGCGGTCATCACCACCAGCGACACCACCAGGTTGACCGCCTGGGCGGCCATCGCGAAGGCCTCCCATTGCCCGACCAGCCAATTGGTCGCCGCCGACAGGCCCGCGCTCAGCAACAGCGAAACCATGAGCAGGAAGCCGATCGCGAAGACCATCGAGAAGGACAGGAAGCGAACCCGCAGCAGGGTCAGCCAGTTGCGTCCAGGCTTGGCGCGCACTCCCCAGATCGCATTGAGCGACTGCTGGAGTTCGCCGAACACGCCGGAGGCGCCGATCAGCAGCACCACCAGCCCGATGATCGTGGCGAGCCAGCCATGGCGGTCCCTGCTCGCCCCGCGGATCAGGTCCTGGATGGCTTCGGCGCCTTGGTTGCCGACCAGTCCGGCGATCTGCTCGTGGACCTGCCCGGTCGCCGCTTCATGGCCGAACACCAGGCCGGCGATGCCGGTGGCGATGATCAGCAGGGGGGCGATCGAGAAGACGGTATAGTAGGAGAGCGCGGCCGACAGGCGGGGGACGTCGTCGGACAGATAGGCCGAGACGGTTTGTCGGATCAGGCCCCAGCTGGCGGAGAAGATGCTCATGGCCTACGAGTATCCCGGGACACGTCGCAGCCTCCACGATCAGGCGGCAAAGGTGTATCAGCTCTGACGCTGCGTCGCTCCAGCGCGCCCCCGGGCCGCCGGAGCTGCGCCTTGACACCCCAGGGGTGCAACCTACAAAACCCCTCCGCTTCCTGCCAGGGTAGTGGGCCTTCTGCCACCGTAGCTCAGTTGGTAGAGCAACAGTTTTGTAAACTGTAGGTCGCCGGTTCGAGCCCGGCAGGTGGCTCCATCGTCCCTGGCATGAATCGGACGCCCCTTCGGGGGGTGTGCTCTTTGCCGCTCACGCGGCGCGCTCTTTGAACCCCCGACCCTGTGCGGGCAGATACCGAAGCGGCCAAACGGGGCAGACTGTAAATCTGCTGGCTCACGCCTTCGAAGGTTCGAATCCTTCTCTGCCCACCAAGCCGCTTCGCCCACTCCAGCGGGTGTAGCTCAATGGTAGAGCAGCAGCCTTCCAAGCTGAATACGGGGGTTCGATTCCCCTCACCCGCTCCACGCCCAGCCTTCACGAGGATTCCGCCACCTCATCTTCGCTGCTGCCTTAGCTCAGCTGGTAGAGCACGTCCTTGGTAAGGACGAGGTCTTGGGTTCAAGTCCCAAAGGCAGCTCCACCTCATACCCGATCAAATCGGCTGCCGGCGGCAGCCACACTTCAGGAAGACCGTCATGGCCAAGGAAAAGTTCGTCCGCAACAAGCCGCACGTCAATGTCGGCACCATCGGTCACATCGACCACGGCAAGAGCACGCTCACCGCGGCGCTGGTGCACGTGTGCTCGCTGGTCGACCCGAAGGCCACGCCTCCGCGGACCTACGCTGAAATCACCAAGGGCGGCACCGTCCGCGACGCCAACAAGACCGTGACCATCGCGGCCTCGCACGTCGAATACACCAGCGACAAGCGCCACTACGCGCACGTCGACTGCCCGGGACACGCCGACTTCGTCAAGAACATGATCACCGGCGCCGCGCAGATGGACGGCGCGATCCTGGTCGTGTCCGCCGGCGACGGCCCCATGCCCCAGACCAAGGAGCACGTGCTCCTGGCCCGTCAGGTCGGCGTGAACCACCTGGTGGTCTTCCTCAACAAGGTCGACCTGGTCGATGACAAGGACCTGCTCGACCTCGTCGAGGAAGAGATCCGCGATCTGCTCAAGAAGTACAACTTCCCCGGCGACAAGACCCCGATCATTCGCGGTCGTTCGGACCTGGCGCTGGCCGCGACCGACGCCAAGGGCGCCGACGCCAAGCCGATCCTCGATCTGCTCAAGGCCCTGGATGAGTTCGTCCCCGAGCCGCAGCGCGATGACACCAAGCCCTTCCTGATGCCGGTCGAGGACGTGTTCTCGATCTCCGGTCGCGGCACCGTTGCCACCGGTCGCGTCGAGCGCGGTACCCTGAAGCTCGGCGAACCCGTCGAGATCGTCGGCCTGCGCGACGAGCCCATGCAGTCGGTCGCCACCGGCATCGAGATGTTCCGCAAGGAAATGGATACCACCCAGGCCGGCGACAACTGCGGTCTGCTCCTGCGCGGCATCGAGAAGGAAGCCATCGAGCGCGGCATGGTCATCTGCAAGCCGAAGTCGGTGACCACCCACAAGAAGTTCGAGGCCGAGGTCTACATTCTCAAGGGCGACGAAGGCGGTCGCAAGACGCCCTTCCAGAAGGGCTACCGTCCGCAGTTCTACTTCCGCACGACCGACGTCACCGGCACCGTTGAACTGCCGGCCGACAAGGAAATCGTGATGCCTGGCGACAACGTCAAGATCACGGTCACCCTGATCTCGAAGATCGCCATGGAAGACAAGCTGCGCTTCGCCATCCGCGAAGGCGGCCACACCGTCGGTTCGGGCGTCGTCACCAAGATCCTCGAGTAAGCCTCGTTGCAAACCCCGCCGGCGCCCGGAGTGATCCGGGCGCCGGCTTTTGCGTCTGTGAAGACGCCGGTGGAGATCCGTCATGGCCAAGGAAAAGGTCGAACACATCGTGCTGGTCTGCTCGGAGACCGGCGACATGAATTATTACACCAGCCGCGCGAAGACCTCGCCCAAGCTGGAACTCAAAAAGTACAGCCCCAAGCTGCGCAAGCACACGCTGCACAAAGAGAAGAAGCGCAAGTAATCGGGCTCCTGCCCGCCCCTTTTTCGGAGGGGGCAGGCGCGGAGCGCCGTTCTTTGGGGGAGGCGGCCTGATGCCGCTCCCCCCAAACTAGCCCACACCCATACGGGGGTAGCTCAGTTGGTAGAGCAGCGGATTCCAAATCCGCCGGTCGGGGGTTCGAGCCCCTCCTCCCGTGCCATTTTCCATCACGTGCGAGAGACCCCGATGTCGTCGTCACTGTCCGCCTGCCTTCGAGCCAGCCATGTATAAATGGCCGCAAGGGCGCCTGATCCGCGTCATCGCCTTGCTCGTCGTCCTGGTTGTCGCCGGCGATCTCGCTTGGACCGGCAGCTACGCCCAGTTCTCGACCTATTTCGGCGCCGATGGCGGCGGGAATGTCCGTCAGCTGGTGCTCGGCATCGTCTTCACGGTCCTGGCGCTCGGCGTGCTCATCGGCGGCATCGCCGCCGCCGGTTTCGTCGCCAAGTCGGCCGACTTCCTCATCGAAGTCGAGCAGGAGATGGTCCGCGTGACCTGGCCCACCGGTCCGGACCTGGTCCGCAGCACGATCGTCATCGCAGTGATGATCATCGTGCTCGGCATCGGCATCTTCGCGGTCGATTGGGTCAATCTGCACCTCCTCGAATACCTCCTCCAGAACAAGAGCTGAGCCATGCGCTGGTACGTCATCAAAGCGGTTTCCGGCCGCGAGAACCGGGTCCGCGACAACATCCAGCAGCAGCTGCGGCTGGGCAAGCTGCTCGAAGGCGTCGGCCAGATGCTGGTGCCGGCCGAGCGCGTGACCGAGGTCAAGCGCGGCAAAAAGGTGTCGACCGAGCGCAAATTGTACCCGGGCTACATCTACATCGAGATGGTGCCCAACCAGGCCATCCTCGAGACCATCAACAACGTCGACGGCGTCACCGGCTTCCTCGGCGCGGACCCCCGCAACCCGGATCCGCTGACCAAGGACGAGGCCGATCGCATCATCAAGATCACCACCGCGCAGAACTCCGACGAACAGCGCGCCGCGATCGTGCAGATCCCCTTCAACCTCAACGATCGCGTCAAGGTCAAGGAGGGCACGTTCGCCGGCATGGAAGGCGTGGTCGGCGAGATCAACGCCGCCAAGGGCGAACTGCGCGTGATGATCACCGTCTTCGGCCGTCAGACCCCGGTCTCGCTCGAAGTCTGGCAGGTCGAATCGGTCGTTTAGTACGGGGGTAGGGGCTTGGGCCAGAGGATTGGGGCCGGCGTGAAGCGGCTCTCCGCGCCTCCGGCCCCCAACCCCTGATCCCCGACCCCCGGCGGCGCTCCGCGCCGCCCTCAAATACCCTCTTCCCTTTCCAAAGTCCCCAATAGAGTGCGCGACCCGCTGCAACAGGCGGGACCGTACCCGAGCCCCTAGCGAGTCTCAGATGGCCAAGCAGAAAGAAATCGTCGGCGAGATCAAACTGCAGATCCCGGCTGGCGGCGCGACTCCTGCGCCCCCCGTGGGTCCTGCGCTCGGCGCCAAGGGCGTCAACATCGGCGCCTTCGTCAAGCAGTTCAACGATGCGACCGCGAGCCAGAAGGGCGACATCATCCCGGTCGTCATCACGGTCTACAAAGACAAGAGCTTCACGCTCCTCTACAAGCAGCCCCCGGTCAGCGCCCTGATCCGCAAGGCCGCCGGTATCGAGAGCGGCTCCAAGACTCCCGGCGCGGCCGGCACCGTCGGCAAGATCAACAAGCAGCAGCTCCAGGAAATCGCCAAGCGCAAGCATCCCGAGCTCACCGCCTACAGCATCGAAGCCGCGATGCGCACCGTCGCCGGCACCGCCCGTTCGATGGGAGTCGTCGTCGAGGGCTGATCCTTCTCGTTCACCGTCTATAGTGGGAGATGCGCCTACGGGTGCGTCGCTCGAACCACGGAGCATACATGCGTAGTCGTAGCAAGCGTTACCGCGCGCTGGTCGAATCGGCCGGCGTCGATCTGAAGCAGCCCCACGAGATCTCGGCCGCGGCCGGTCTGGTGAAGAAGCTCGCCAAGAGCAAGTTCACCGAGAGCGTCGATCTCTCGGTGCACCTCAATTTGGACACCAAGAAGGCGGATCAGCAGTTCCGCGGTTCGTTCAGCATGCCGCACGGCACCGGCAAGAGCGTGCGCGTGATCGTGTTCGCCGACGACGGCGACAAGGTCGCTGCGGCCCTCGCGGCAGGCGCGGTCAAGGCCGGCGGCGACGACCTGGTCAAGGAAGTCGAAGCCGGCTTCATGGACTTCGACATCGCGATCTCGACGCCGAAGATGATGCGCGTCGTCGGCAAGCTCGGCAAGGTGCTCGGCCCGCGCGGCCTGATGCCCTCGCCCAAGTCCGGCAGCGTCACCGACGATGTCGTCTCCGCGGTCAAGGAATTCAAGGGCGGCAAGATCGAGTTCCGCTCGGATGCGGCCGGCAACGTCCACGTCCGCGTCGGCACCGCCCAGTTCGAGGATGCCAAGCTCGCCGACAACATCAGCGCCTTCCTCCGCCACGTGGTCGAGCATCGGCCGTCGTCGGTCAAGGGCGAGTTCGTCAAGAATATCGTCGTGTCGTCCACCATGGGCCCCGGGGTCCGGGTGGCCTTCGCGGTGAAGGAGTAAGCATGCCCAGCTTCATCAACGAGCTGCTGCTCAAGGACGTCAAGG
>JACDEC010000351.1 GCA_013816645.1 Planctomycetota bacterium | reverse complement strand
GGGTCAGCGGTTCGGCGGTGTTGATCCAGCCGCGTACCCCGCTGAACGGTTCGCCGGCACGGCCCTCCTCGGCAGCAGGGGCGTTCCAGGTCAGACCGCAGCACACGAACACGACGAGGAGGGGGGCGCAGCGCATGGCGACCTCTGGGGATAGGTAGGTAATGGACCGACCGAGGATTGCCGCAATCCCCGGGGGCCCGGCGCACGCAGCCCGGCAGTAGGTCGGCAGCCGATGCGATCAGAAACGTCCTTGCGTTCCGAGTCGACCTCATATCGTCCCCACTCCACTCATGTACGGGTCAACTGTCACCACCAGGTGACGGCCTGCTCCGGACCTCTGATGGCTGCGTCGAAGGGCCATGGCTCGCCCGACGACGCAAGGACCGCGAGACCTTCCGCCACTGTGGTGGTCGTGTCGCTGTCCAAGTCACTCGAGCCGCTACAGCTTGACGCCGCGGAAGCGGCGCCCGATCCACGCTGACCAGGCGGAAACGCCATGGGGGTTTGCTTGAAGGAAAAGATCAAGATCCGTCTCGAGGCATACGACCATCGTATCCTCGACAAAGCGGCTCAAGATATCGTCGACACCGCCAAGCGCACGGGCGCGAAGGTCGCCGGCCCCGTGCCGATGCCGACGCTGATCGAGCGCTTCACCGTCCAGCGCTCGCCGCACATCGACAAGAAGTCGCGTGAGCAGTTCGAAGTGCGCACCCACTTCCGCGTCATCGAGATCATCGAGCCGACGGCGAAGACCAACGAGGTCTTCAGCAAGGTCGACGTCCCCGCGGGCGTCGACATCAAGATCAAGCAGACGGTGAGGTGAGCCATGGCCATCGCCATCTACGGTACCAAAGTCGGCATGAGCCGGATCTTCGACGGCGACCAGGCGATCCCGGTGACGGTGATCGAGGTCCAGCCGAACGAGATCGTTGAAGTCAAGACCGCCGAGAAGCACGGCTACCAGGCCGTCAAGGTCGCGGTCGGCAAGAAGCGCCGCAAGCCCACCAAGGCCCTTGCCGGTGAGTTCAAGAAGTCGGACGTCGCTCCGCGCCGCTTCCTGCGCGAGATCCCCACGGTCGACGGCGCCGTCGCTGGCGGCAAGGTCGGCGTCGGCATCCTCGACATCAAAGTCTTGGTCGACGTCAGCGGCCTGATCAAGGGCCGCGGCTTCGCCGGCGTCATGAAGCGCCACAACTTCAGCGGCCACAAGGCCACCCACGGTACCTGCAAGCATCGCGGTCCTGGTTCGATCGGTTGCCGCATGGATCCGGGCCGCGTCTTCAAGAACAAGCGCATGGCCGGACATTGGGGCAACGAGCAGGTGACCGTGCGCAATCTGCGCATCGTCAGCATCGACGCAGAGAAGAACATCCTCGTGCTCAAGGGCGCGATCCCGGGCGCCAACGGCGGCCTGGTCGCGATCAAGCAAGGTTAAGAGAGAGCTGAGAGGCACCATGACAGCCATCCAAGTCTACAACGCCGCGGGCGACAAGACCGGCCAGGTCGAGATCGACCCCGCACTGTTCGACAAGACCGTGCGTCGCGCGCTGCTCAAGGAGGCGCTGATCGCGCACCTGGCCAGCCAGCGCCAGGGCACGCACGCCACCAAGAACCGCGGCATGGTCGCGGGCGGCGGCAAGAAGCCCTGGAAGCAGAAGGGCACCGGCCGCGCCCGTCAGGGCTCGACCCGTTCCCCGCAATGGGTCGGCGGCGGTCACGCCCATCACATCGATCCGCGCGACTACTCCTACCAGTTGCCCAAGGCGCAGCGTCGCCTGGCCTTCCTCTCGAGCCTGCGCTACCGCCTCGAGAAGGGCGGCCTGGTCGCGGTCGAAGGCCTCGACCTCGGCGAGCCCAAGACCAAGACCGTCGCCGGCTTTCTCAAGAAGGTCGGCATCAGCGACGGCGCCAAGCACAAGAAGGCGCTGATCGTCACCGAAGGCAACCAGCCCGGCTTGTACCTCAGCGCGCGCAACATCCCGCGCCTGGCGGTCGCCGAGCGGCGCAACCTCAACGCCGGCCAGGTCCTGCTCCATGGCAACGTGGTCTTCACCCGCGCCGCGCTCGACGCGCTGGTCGACGACGTGAAGGGCGGCGATGCCAAGCCCGCCGCCGCTCCGGCCAAAAAGCCGGCCGCCGCCAAGAAGCCGGTCGCCAAGAAGCCGGTCGCCAAGAAGCCGGCAGATAAGAAGCCGGCAGATAAGAAGCCCGCTGCGAAGAAGGGTGCTTGAGATGAACGCCTACGACATCGTTCGCCGTCCGCGGCTCACCGAGAAGACGGTGCAGCTGCAGAACACCACCAACACCTACACCTTCGAAGTCCACCAGGACGCGAACAAGATCGAGATCCGCAAGGCGGTCGAGTCGCTCTTCAAGGTCAAGGTCATGGCCGTGCGCACGCTCAACGTGCGCGGCAAGCCGCGCCGCATCCGCGGCAGCGCCGGCGTCGAAGCCGCCTGGAAGAAGGCCTACGTGAAGGTCGCCGACGGCCAGAAGATCGAAGGGGTCTGACATGGGCTACCGCGCAATGCATAAGGCGTCGAATGGCGCCCGCTTCGCAACCATCCCCGACTTCGCCGAGATCACCAAGGGCAAGCCGGAAAAATCGCTCTGCGAGCGCCTGAAGTACCACGCCGGGCGCAACAACCAGGGTCGCATCACGGTCCGCCACAAGGGTGGCCGCCACGATCGCCTGTACCGCATGATCGATTTCAAGCGCAACAAGCTCGACGTCGAGGGCACGGTCGCCGCGATCGAATACGATCCGAACCGCAACTGCCGCATCGCGCTGGTCCAGTACGTCGACGGCGAGAAGGGCTACGTGCTCGCCGCCCAGGGCCTGAACGTCGGCGCCAAGATCATCTCCGCCGACACCGCCGAGCCGAACGTCGGCAACGCGATGCCGCTCAAGAACATCCCCCAGGGCCTCAACGTGCACAACGTCGAGCTCCACCCCGGCAAGGGTGGCCAGCTCGCCCGTTCGGCCGGGACCTTCGCCCGCCTGATGGCGATCGACGGCGAGTGGGCGATCATCCAGCTGCCTTCGGGCGAACTGCGCCGGGTCAACGCCAAGTGCCGCGGCACCATCGGCGAAATCGGCCGCTCGGACGCCAACGTCCGCAACATCGGCAAGGCCGGCCGCAACCGCTGGCTGGGCGTTCGCCCGACCGTGCGCGGCAACGCCATGAATCCGATCGCCCATCCGCTGGGTGGTGGCGAAGGCCACACCAACGGCGGCCGCCAGCATTGCTCGCCGTGGGGCAAGCTCGAGGGCGTCAAGACGCGCAAGCGCAAGAGCAAGACCAACCTGTTCATCATCCGCCGGCGTACCGGCAAGGCGCTGTGAGGTAGACTATGAGCCGCAGTTCCCGCAAGGGCCCATTCGTCGATCTGAAGGTCCTCAAGAAGGTCGAGTCGGCCAAGACCGCCGGCACCAAGACGCCGATCAAGACCTGGTCGCGCGCTTGCACCGTGGTGCCCGACTTCATCGGCCACACCTTCGCCGTGCACAACGGCAAGGGTTTCACCCAGGTCCACATCACCGACAACATGGTCGGCCATAAGCTCGGCGAGTTCGCCATCACCCGCACCTTCCGCGGCCACGGCGGCGAGAAGAAGGCGACTGCGGCGGCGCCCGCGGCCCCTGCGGCGAAGTGAGATAAGCCATGGAATACATCGCCATCCAGCGCAATGCCCGCATCAGCCCGCGGAAGGCCCGGCTCTCGGCCGAACTCATCCGCGGCAAGCGCGTCGAAGACGCGCTCAACATCCTCGGTTTCGGCCTGCAGCGCGGCTGCCCGATGCTCAGGAAGGTGCTCGAGAGCGCCGTCGCCAATGCCGCCGATCAGGGTGGCGTCGACCCGATGGACCTGGTGGTCTCCGAGGCCCGCGTCAACGGCGGCTTCATCATCAAGCGCTTCCGCCCGCAGGCGCGCGGCCGCGCCCATGCGCGCCAGAAGCGTTGCAGCCACATCCATGTGTCGGTGACCAAGGCCGAGGCCGCTCCGAAGAAGGCCAAGACCAAGGCCGCCAAGGCCGCCAAGACCGCGCCCAAGTCCGAGAAGGTCAAGTAAGGAACCCCATGGGCCACAAGATCAATCCGCTCGGTTTCCGCATCGGCATCACCGAGCCGCACCGCAGCATCTGGTATGCGCGCGGCAAGAAGTACTCGGAACTGGTCATCCAGGACCACAAGATCCGCGACTTCCTCAAGACCAAGTTCAAGAGCGCCGCGATCGAGAAGATCGAGATCGAGCGCAAGGCCGATCGCGTCACCATCACGCTGCACGCCGGCCGTCCGGGCGTGATCATCGGCAAGC
>JACDEC010000022.1 GCA_013816645.1 Planctomycetota bacterium | reverse complement strand
GCCTTGGCCGCGGCCGGCGACCCCCTGCGCAAGCTGGCCGCTTCGGCTGGCCAGTCGGCGATCTTCAACGCCGTGCTCGACGCTCGCGCCGCGACCGGCCTGCTGCACCGGGTGCGTCCCGGCGACATCGCCTGCACCACCCGCGGCGCGCCGTTCACCGTCACCGCCGAAGACGTCGACGACGTCTGCCGACGCGCCGCGCCGGGCACACTTGACGCGTTCGCAACCGGCCCCCTGCCTGGCGATGCGCGCATGCAGCCTGAACCCGCGGTGCTGGCCGAGGAACACGCCTGGTCGGCTGCCACCGGCGTCGACTGGAGCTGGTTCAGCGGCAGCGCGCCGTTGGCCAGTCCGGGCGAACGGCGGCCCCTGCTGTTCGTCTTCAAGGAGCCGCCGCGCTTCGAGCCCGGCGAGCCCGCGTGGCTGGAATTCGCGCTGCCTTCCGGGGCGTACGCCACCGAGGTGCTCGATCAGCTCGGCGTCGCGATTCCTGCTGACCGACGCGGGTAGCTCCCGGGCAGCCTGCTGTCGCTCACTCCCCGCCATGCCCAATGGGATGCAGATCCCGCGGCAGCACCTTGAGCAGCCAGGCCATCGGTAAGGTCGCCAAGCCGGTGAACAACGCGCCGACCAGCATCGGCGGCCAACGCGGCGCCACCCCGGCGATGAACGCGGCGTCGATCGCGGTGAGCAGCACCGACGCCAGCGCCGCCCACAGCATCCAGGCGACCCCGCGACTGTGGAACACCACCGCGCGCATCGGCAGGAAGACCAGGGCCAGGGTAAAGTAGGCGACGGTGTGGAAACAGGTGCTGCCGGGATCGACGCAGTCGCGGATCAGGCCGACCATCCACGCGCGCACCAGCACGCCGCGCTCGCCGCCATCGACCACCGCCCAGGCGACCAGCGCCAGGGGCAGGTCGGGCGCCAGCGGGACACCGGCGAGCAGGGTGTGCTGCAGCACCACCAGGACCACGGCGATGAACAGGAAGACCACGGCGCCCATGCCCCGCACCGTAGGGCTCGCAGGGCATGCCTACCAGCGGCTTCACCGCCGGCAGTCCTGGAAATCGCCGCCGCGGACCTACCGTGCGGCGCGTGACCACCCTGTGCAGCGGTATCGACGAAGCGGGCTACGGACCGCTGCTCGGTCCGCTGGCGGTGGTCGCGGTCAGCGCTGAAGTCGACGAGGGCGTCCGACTGCGCCAGGCGTTCGCGCGCGCGCGGACCGGCGTAAAGGACAGCAAGCAGATCCACACCGCAGGCGACATCGCCGCGATCGAACGCGTGGCGCTCGCCGGCATCCGCTGGCTCACCGGGACCCTGCCGCTGACCGCGGGCGCCTGCTTCGCGCTGCTCGGTGAACGCAGCGAGCAGCGCAGCGATCCCTGGATGGCGGATGCCGACCGCCTGCGCCTGCCGTTGGCGGCGGATCGCGTGCCGGATTGGACCCTGACCGGGGTGCGCCCCGTCGCCCTGCAGGGCGTCCTGATCCACCCCGCGGCGATGAACCAGGCGCGCGCGCGCGGCATCAACCGGGCTTCGCTTGAACTCGGCGAGGTCAGCGCGTTGCTCGCAGCGATCCCCGACCACCTGCGACGCGAGACCGTCTGCGACCGCCTGGGCGGTCGGCGCTTCTATGGCGACGTCCTCGCCCAGACCTGGCCGGAGGCCACGGTGACGGTGCTCGGCGAGCTGCCCATGCGCAGCGCCTACCGGGTCGAGCACCTCGGGCGCGAACATGAGCTCGCCTTTTGCGTCGAGGGCGAGCAGCTCAGCCCGCTCACCGCCTTGGCGGGGTGCATCGCGAAATACGCCCGCGAACTGCACATGCACCTCTTCAACGCGCATTGGGGCCAGCGGATCCCGGACCTCAAACCAACGGCCGGGTATGCCCAGGACGCCAAGCGCTGGCTGGGCGAGGTCGGCGAGCATCAGGTCGCCCCGCTACGCGACCGACTCGTGCGCAGCGGTAGCGAGGTGGAGGCAGCGAACGAGGCCATCGACTTCACCTGATCCCCCGAGGGTTCAACTGTTGCACACGACTGTCCGCAACAGTTGACCACGACCAGGAAATCTGTCGAAATGGACCCGGCAGTTGCTATAACATTGGTTATGGTTCGATACCGCTTATCCAGAGTGTGGAAAAGCGTTTAAACTTGTCGTCTTTTCCCTGGAACCGACCAGTTTCGCAACGAAACTATACGTTCCGATTCTTCTCAAGAAGGGTTGTTATATGGAAGCCATCGGTCCTCTCCAATTACGCGTCATGCATTACATCTGGGCCAATGGTCCCAGTACCGTGCACTCGGTCCACGATGCCCTGAACGGCGAACCCGGCGTTCAGAAGCTCGCCTACACCACGATCCTGACGGTCATGCGTAACCTCGCACGCCGTAAGATCTTGAATCAAAAGGCGAGCGGTCGCAGCCACATCTTCGAACCGCTGGTGGACGAAGACACCTACAAGATGGGTATCCTCCGTCAGGTCCGTAAGGAGCTGTTCGGCGGCGACATCCACCGCTTGCTCGGCTACCTCTCGCGCGACGAGGAAGTCGACGAATCCGTGCGGAGCTCGCTTCAACACGGGGTCCACGCGCCCGTCGGCTGATCAGTAGCCGTTCACGGCTGACTCGATCTGCGTTTTGCGACGAGTCCCCTCGTCGGATCCATCGACCCGCCCCGGCATCCTGCTTGGGCGGGTTCGTCATTTGTGGTGTACGCTCTGCGCATGGATGGCACACAGTGTCCGGACTCGCCCTCGCCCGGCATCAGGTGGGAACGGACCGGCTGCACCTGGAGGCGAGGACGACATGGCCACCCGAGCGCGACAACCAGGCGGAATAACCACGGTCCAGGTCGTCGGATTGCACCGCCCCGATTTATCTGATCGATGTGGCACATGAACGACCACGCACTGCCATCCGCGATCAGCAGCCCGAGCGGAGTCACTGCCATCGTCCAGCGCGGGCGCGCAGCCTTCACCGCCATCGAACTCGCGGTGGTCCTCTCGATCGTGCTCATCCTGGTCTCGACCGGGACGATCGCGACCCTGCCGATGCTGCGCCGGTCGGCCTTCACCCAGTCGTTGGGCAAGCTCGAGGACGTCGCCGCCCAGGCGCGAATGCTGGCGCGCCGGTCGGCGGACCTCACCAACTTCTACGGCGTCGTGGTGCGCCGTAACGGCGCGGTCACCGAGGCAGCGATCACCTTTGGCACGTCGGCCACCTGGACCAAGCGGGTGATCGGCGCTGGTGGCGCTGAACTCGCGCTGGTCGACCTCGGTCCGGCGGTGGTCATCTACGGCGGCAACAGCCACGCCGGCGCGACCGCGATGGCGGCTGGCGCGGAGTTCGGCTGGATGTATCGCAGCGTCAGCGGACGGGTCGCGAGCAGCAGCGTGGCGACCCTGGTGCCGGCGTTCATCGGCGTGACCTCCGCCGAATTGACCAGCGCGGGCATCATCGACAGCGCCGTTCTCGTCGACCAGGCCTTGTCGCTGCGCTCACAGGATCAGCGTCAGGTCGCCGCCATCGCGGTGTACGCCAATGGCGCCATGTCGACCTGTCCATTGAGCGGCCTGTGAACCAGATGGCCCGTTCCGGCTTCACGCTCTTCGAGGTTGGCGTCAGCCTGCTGATAATGGGTGTGGCGGTGACCTCGGTGCTGGTCCTGTTGCCCAGCGGCATCCAGGCCCAGCAGGCGGTGCGTTACCAGTTCATGGCCGCCGGAAAATTGCAGACCATCGTCGGGGCGACGACCGCCCCGACGACGCTCGATGAGATGCTCACCTGGCACGAAAGCCCGAACCTGGCGGACGGCGCGGTGATCAATGCGGCCAACTACGCTCCCGACCTCGAGGCCTACGCCAACTCGCTCAGCGACGGTTGCGGCATCCCCATTCCACCCGAGATCGCCCGACGACTCGACAGCGACGGCGACGAGATCGCGACGATACTCAGCGAGGGCGGCTCGGTGTTCTATCCGGCGATGTTTGGCGTAGCTGAATTCGACGGTGGGACGCCGAGCCTCGCCGGCCAGGCCGGCAACGACCAGGCGGTCAGGCGGCTGGTGTTCGGGTTCCGTGGCTACGCGCAGCAGAACCTGCTCACCCACCATCCACAGATCGCCTGGCCGTATCCCCAGCAACAGCCGAGCGTCGGCATGCCATGGGAGAGCTCAGTGTGGACCGCTGCCGGAGTTGCGGCATCGAACCCGGACGATTACACGTCGACGTCGGCGACGCTCGGGGTCATCGGCTTCACCGTTCCGCTGGCAGCAGTGACCGCTCCGTTCATCGGCCAGGCCGACCCGGCGACCTGGGACGCCATGCCCCCGAGCAAGCTCGCGGTCGCCTGTCTGGCGCTGCGCAATCACGCACGCGCCTCGCTGCGCATAGCTTCGTTGGGCGGCGCCACCGCGCTCGAGGAGAGCCAGGCTCGCACCGACCACGATTGGATGATGCGCTTCCTGATGTTCGCGAAACTGGAACGTCCCGACGACTGCCGGGTCCCTCGTCCGGGTTTCCACATGCTGATGACCGACGTGCCCTTGCTCGCCTATGACCTATTCGCCGCGCCAGCCACCACGGGTGGCTATGCAGCGCGCTGGCCGACCGATCCGGACTGGAAGTGCTGGCAGGTCCTCAGCGAGCGGCCGATGAGCTTCCCGCGCAGCTGGAGTTGGAACAACGCGCCCGCAACCACCCAGAATGCCGCGCATTGGACTGCGACCGCGCCGTTCGAGGCGGCGGAGCGCTGCCGCGAACTGGTGATCTGGGCGGTCGATTGGATGACCTACGAGGATTTCGAGGAAGTGCCGTCTGCCCCCATGGACAGCTCGCGCCTGAGCTATTTGCCGACCGCCTCGGGTCCACGGACGCTCCAGGAGATGTGGAGCTCACGTGCGGCCTCGGAATGGCCGTGCGTCTGGTCATCATCGGCCCGCAATGCCCTGGTCGACTGGGACGCGAGCCGCTATCACGATTCCATCGGTCCAATGTTCTACTTCGGGCGCTATGGCGCCGACCGCAACGCCAATTATGCCTTCGACCGCGGACCCACCAAGCGCGCTGTACGTCTGCGCGCGGTGACCGTGGCGCGGTTCAACGTCTACGATTCGAGGGGCTATGTCGTTGCGCGCTGAACGGCTGACCGGCATGACGCTGATCGAACTGATGATCGCCATCCCGCTGTCCCTGGCGGTTATCGGCGCTGCCGCGGCCGCGTTTACCGTCACCGCCAAGACCGTGGCGCAATGCGAGCGGCTCTCGCGCAAGAATCAGATGGTGCGCGAAGCCTATCTGTCGGCGGCCGACGAGGCCGACTTCTGGTGG
The DNA here is from genome assembly GCA_013816645.1 of Planctomycetota bacterium. Classification (GTDB taxonomy): domain Bacteria; phylum Planctomycetota; class UBA11346; order UBA11346; family UBA11346; genus JACDEC01. The sequence goes on along the minus strand of JACDEC010000022.1, from coordinate 9,738 downwards.
AGCGTCGACGACCCCTTCGATCCCGCGCGCCAACCGCAGCGCAACATCTCCGGCTCGACCGGGGACGGCGGCGCGGGCAATCCGATGGTGCCGATCGATCTGCCCGACGCGTACTGGAACTGGGACATCGCCGATCCCCGCACCTGGCAGCGTAATGGCTGCTGGCGAGCCAACCAAAACGGGCTCGACTTCTCGATCATCTCGCGAATGGATGACCCGGATCCAAACATGGCCTGGTCGCACCAGGTCTTCGATCGCATCTTCAATTCGCTGGGCATGTACGGTGTCGCCGAATACGAACCGCCGACCGCCTATTGGTGGTACCTCAACGGTAGCGGTGGCACCAATAGCTTTGGAAATGCGATGGGCACTCCATGGCCATTGCGCTACGGGAGCTTTCCGAGCAAGCTGAGGGATTCCATGTATTCGCCCTTTGAAGGCCCTGACTACGCCGGTGGCCGGCAAACTGGCACGCACCATCGACTCATCGGCGTCGCGCCGCGCCTCGGCTGGTCAGCAGGCACCACCGACCGTTCATCGGAGATCTCCGGGGGGCAACTCCGCTACCCGCTCTGGTCGGGGGCCAGGGTCCTCGACTACGCCGCGTGCTCGCCGGAGATGAAGCTCCGCCCGGCGGGCTGGCCGATAGCGCGCGGCGGGGTGCTACGCGTGGAGAACCAGGCTGGCCGGGCAACCCAGCTCACCACCCAGATCATCGACGATGAAAGCGGCGAACGGCAGAACTACCTCTTCCTGTTCACCGCCACCTCTTTGCGCGGCGCACGCCAGCAGCGCGACTGGCCGCACTGGAACCCGCCCGCAGTGAGGATCGACCGATGATCCGGCAGCGCGCTTCGACCCTGATCGTGGTGAGCGGCCTGGCCATGCTGCTGCTCAGCCTGGGCCTGACCTTCATCATGCGCATGCGCGCCGACGCGCAGCTCGCGGTCGATGTGCTCAACGACGCCCAGGCCCGGGCGATGCTGGTGGCCGGCATGTCCTACGTCTGCGAGACCTCGCGCCTCGGCTGGGGCGTGGAGACCTTTGGCTGGAACGATATCCGCGACCACGCCCCGGGACCTCGCAAGCTCAATCCACGCACCTTGCCGAATCGCGCGCTGAGCTGGACCGCCGCGGATACCGCCTGGCCGGCTCCCGGCAGTACCGTGCGTTGCCCGATGTACGTGATGCGCAGGACGCCATATGCGATCAAACCGCTGACGGCTCCGAATCAGATCCAGATCGTCGCGACGGGCCAGCCGATCCCCCCGGGCGGCTACCGGGACACCACCGACGGGTCGGATCGCATCGAGGACGCCGGCGGCGCCCTCATCGACACTGGCGGCCTCAAAAATCTCGGCGATTTCAGCCGCATGGACCCGGTGCCCGCGATCGCAAGCAGTGGTGCAGCGCTCCCCTTACCAGCAGCGGACTACGCAGCCTTCGCAGCTGGCGACCGTACCCCGCTGCCCGGGACGCGCGAGCACGGCTGGTTCCGGGTCTACCGGGAAGATCCCAGGGATCACAACGGGGTGGATGATCCGCTCTATATCGACCCGTATTACGACACCATCGACCTCAATCAGGGCACCCACCCGAACGTCTCGGTGTTCGTCGTGACCTGCGGCTCGGGTGCGACCGCGGCCTGCCTGAATTATGCCGAAGCGGCGAGCGTGTACCCGAACCTGTTCCTCGACAGCGGGCATTTCGACCGCGTGCGCGCGGCCGAGCGGCTGTACTGGTACCGCATCGAGTGGTCACCGTTCCTGGGCGACAGCAACGCCTGGGCGTATTTCAACGAGGGCTGGATGTCGGGCAACAGCATTGCGCCGACACCGAGGGACTACTACTGGAACGTCGTCGCCGGGCAATTCGGATCGATCCGTTGGACCCAGCGCCTCGATCGCGAGCCACCGAAGTGGTGACCCCATGATCAGACGAGCCCGGGCCTTCTCGCTGATCGAGTTGCTGGTGACCATTGCCATCATCGCAACGCTCGCCGGCATGATCCTGGTCGGCGCAAACGCGATTTCCGGCGGCGCCAAGAAGAGCAAGACCAACTCGATCCTCGGCGCCCTGCGCAGCGCCCTGGAGGTGACCTTCGCCGAGCGCGGGGTGTTCGCTTCACCTGGAGAGCATCCACTCGCGGGGTCCGCGCCGACGCGCCCAGCTTTCATTCGCCTGGTCGGCGGCACTGCGGTGGCGACCACCGGGGTCGCGCTGACCGGCATCACCCTGGCACAGGTGCCGGCTGGCGCGCAACAAACGCGCGTCCTGCTCACCGACGACCTGCTCTCCGATCCACGCGCTCCGCAGCTGTTCGGCATGCCGCGCTACCGCCTCGGCGTGCTCGGCGTCCCCCAGGCCACGGTCACCGCCTACCGGAAGCTGCCAGTCGCGACCACCGCTGCCCAGGATCCGGACGACCTCCTGCGTTTCCCCGATCGCCAGTATCTGATCGCGCCGAGCGGAGTCCCCGCGGACAACGCCGCGCATCTCATGCAACTGCTCGGAACCATCGCCACCCCGGAATTGACCGCGCTCGGAGCGCTGCACGAACCGCCGAGCGCATGCGCGACGCCGTTGTTCGGCGCGCAGGTGCTCTCCAGCGTGGCTGCCGGCGGCGCCGGATCCTCGCGCTGGAAGCCGGATCACGTCCTCGATGGCACGATCCCCTCCGGACCGGAGGCCGGTCAGCCCAACTGGAAACCCTACCGGCTGCCTGGGCTCGCCTGCTACGACGCCTGGGGCACCGAGATCCTCTACAGTGTGCGCGAGGGCAATCGCATGGCGGTGCTCAGCGCGGGTCGCGATCGCTGCTTCCGCTGGGATCCGGGCAAGAACGGAATCCTGGCCACCACAGCCGATGCCACCTCGCCCGTTACGGATGACGCGGATGGCGGGACCGACAACCTGATCCAGGCGGTGGGCGAATGAAACGCACCCGCGCCTTCACCCTGATCGAGATGCTGGTGGTGGTCACCATCATCGCCGTGCTGATGGGCCTCCTGCTGCCCTTGATGAACACGGCGCTGATGTCGGCGCGGGTATCCGGCACCACCCAACGCATGAACGGGATCATGGTCGGGCTCAACGGATTGAGCCGCACCTCTGGTGGCGCGACGCTGGCGCTGCAGCGCGCCGCCGGGCTCGGCGGTGTCCTGCGCATCGATTATCCCAACGGCAATCTGGTCGCGGCGGAAGGGTCCTGGCTCGACTATACGCTCCCGTACCATCTCCGCTTTCCCTGCGGCCTCCCCCAGACGCAATTCGTGAACGGGTATTACGCCGTCCAGACAACCGACTTGCCGCCGGCGACCTTCCAACTCGCGTCGATGAACGCCAGGCGATCGACCGAGTTGCTCGCCGCTGCCGGGGTACTCCCAACGACCGCTGGTGCAGCCGCCTACAACACCGACCGCTCGGCCAATGCCCCCTGGAATGACCGCTGGGGCAATCCGCTGCTAGTCGCCTATGCGCTCTACCAGTTTTCGCCCGCGCCAGCCCAGGCACTCGATGGCTATTTCGACAATCAATGGCGCCTGGTCAATGAACGCTATGGCCGCACCCGTTCGCTGCTGGTGTCGATCGGGGCCGCCGGACCAAACCTCCCGGTCGGGTACAGCATCTCCGATCTCGCCGTTGCCGGAGCCCATGATGGCTCGCTCGACAACCTGTGGGACAACGTCGAAGCTGTCGCCAACCGCGACGACGCCGGCAATCCCCGGTGGCGCGTGGATCTCGGCGCGAGCCCGCCGGTGAACGCGATCACCGACCCGCCCTGGAGCGGGGTGCGTCGCGGCCTATCCAGCGACGGCCGCACCTGCCTGCTGTCCCTGCCGGCGGAAGTGCCATGAGCCACGCCAGCGCGCCGCGCACCGGCTTCACGCTCCTCGAACTGCTGGTGGTGATGTTGGTCATCATCGCCTTGGCCGGCCTGGGACTGGCCACCTACACCGCCGTGCAAACCAAGGCCAAGATCGATGCCAGCCGCATGGCGGTGATGGCGGTGTCCTCGTCGCTGGCCCGCCAGCTCAAGAGCGTGGTGGTCTGCGGGAGCATCGCCAATCCGACCATGCGCCAGTATTGGGACTGGAACGGCGACACACTGGTCGATGGCGCCCCGGATCTCGATCCCGCTTTTGACGTCGCCGCGCGCGCCGACGCTACCGCGAACAACTACCTCGGCACGTTGGCTTCCGCGCGCATCGCCATTCCGCGCGGGCAGGTCGACGCCTTCCAGCGCCCGCTCGACGCCTGGAAGCGGCCGCTGCGCATCGCCATCGCCAGCAACATCTACGGCGCGTCCCCCTACGGCATCTGGTCGACCGGCAAGGATGGCATCGATGGCACCGCCGACGACCTCACGAGCTGGTGATCCCGCCGACCGTCCGCTGAGCGCGGACGAGATTGCGGCAGCCATGAGCGACCTCACGGGGTGGAGCGGTGATCTCGCCGCGCTGAGCCGCTCCTACCGCTTCCCCACATTTCTCGACGCCATGGCCTTCCTGGCCGATGGCGCGCACGCTGCCGACCGGCTGGGCCACCACCCGGATTGGCGCAACGTCTACGACCGCGTCGACATCCGCCTGAGCACGCACGACGCAGGCGATCGCGTCACGGCCAAGGACGTCGAACTGGCCCGGCTCCTCGATGGCCACGCCCGCAGGCACGGCGGACGCTGATCAACCCTCGGCCCGCGCTCCGGCTCCCAGGCCCAGCGAAGCGATGAGGTGCGCGCGCAGGCCCTCGGCGTCCTGATCACTGAGTTTGGCACCGCCGCGATCGACGTAGAAGACGTCGACCGCGACGTCGCCCATGGTGTTGATGCACGCGTAGGTGATGTTGCAGCCGTAGGCCGAGATCGCCCGGCACAGGGTGCTGAGGATGCCGGGCTCGTCCTTGGCGTGGATGTCGACGATGGTGTGGTGATCGCTGGTGCGCTGCTCGACCTTGACCGCGGGATCGTCGAAGCGGCTGTCCGCCGGTTTGCCCTGGCCGATCGCGCCCTTGCGGCGCGCGACCAGCGCTGCGGCGTCGAGCGTGCCCTTGCCGGTGAGCAGGAGGTCGTCGCGCAGCTTCTTCCAGACCGCGGGCTCCTTGAAGCGGGCGGGGTTGGCCGTGCTGAGCCGGAAGTGGTAGAGCACCAGGCCCGACGCGGTCACCCAGGTGCGCAGGTCGATGATGTCGAACTGGTGCCCGGTGAGCGTGGCGGTGACGTCGGCGAACAGCCCGTGGCGATCGGGCAGGGCAGCGGTCAGGTGCGCGAAGCGGTCCTTCTCCTCGTGAACCAGGCCGATGCCGGCATCGCGCGCCTCGCGCAGCACCTGCACGTGCCGGGGGAGTTCGCTGGTCGGAACCTGGTAGAGGTAGCTGTGCGGCAACTCGCCGACCCACGCTTCGGCCTGTTCGCGGTTGTGGCCCAGGCGCACGAGCTCGTCGCGGACCGCCTCGTGGTGGCTGGGCGGCACGTGACCGGCGTTGCGCCTGAGCTCCTCGCCGACCGCGTCGCGGATCTCGGCGAGCAGCGCCTCCTGCCAACCCGTGAGGATGCCCTCGCCGACCGCCTTAGCGTCGGCGTAGGTCAGGCAGTACAGCATGTCCAGCCGCTCCTGGTCGCCCATCCGCTCGGTGAACGTCTTGAGGAACGAGGGCTCGCGGAAATCGCGCATCCGGCTGGCGTCGGATAAGGCGACGTGGCGCTCGACCAGGAAGTAGACCAGATCCTCTTCGGCATCATCGAGCCCGAGGCGCCTGGCCACCGGTTCGACCATCAGCGCGCCGCGCGCGACGTGACCGCGGCCCATGTACTTGCCGACGTCGTGGAGCAGCAGGCCGAGGACCAGCAGGTCCTTGCGCTTCACCGCCGGGAACAGCCGATCCATCCCCGGCAGGCCAGGCAGTTCGCCGCGCGCCACGGCGTCGAGGTTGCCGACCGCGATCAGGGTGTGCTCGTCGACGGTGTACTGGTGGTAGCTGTCGAACTGCATGTGGCAGGTCAGGACGCCGAACTCGGGCAGGTAGGCGCCGAGCAGGCCGCAGCTGTGCATGTCCGAGAGGATCGGCTTCACCCGGCCGACGTCGCCGAGGATGGCGAGGAACACCCGCCCCAGCACCGGATCGTGGCGCGCGTCGTCCTTGACCGCTGCGAGGTTGGCGCGGATCTCGCGCTGCAGCTCGAAGCTGATGCGCAGGTCGCGCGACTGGGCCAGGCGGCACATCCGCACCAGTCGGTGCCCGGCGTCGGGCAGCTGCCAGAAGCCCTTGTGGCTGAGGTAGACCTTGCCGTCGACCGCGGTGAAATCCTGGTCGAGGACCCGTCGCGAGAGGATCAGGATCGGCTTGCGCCCGAGGTGCCCGCGCGCGCGCAGCCGCGACAAGGTCAGCTCGAGCGTCTGGTGGACCTGCAGCACCTGAGCGTAGTGGCGCTTCATCAGGTGCTCGACCGCGCGCAGCTTGCTGACGTCCTGGTAGCCCAGCTGCTTGGCCACACGCAGCTGGTCGGCGAGCTGGAAGACGTCGTGCTTGCGCCCGTGATGGAAATGGTTGAGCGAGCGCAGACCGAGCAGGTGGTCGTTGGCGGTGATCACGTCGCGCAGGTCCTGGCGGGTGATGACCTCGAGCTCCTCGAGCGCGAGCAGGTTGCGGCTGCCGCAGACGATGAAGGCGCTGTTGCGCAGCAGCTGCACGTCGCGCAGGCATCCCGGGTTGGACTTGAGGTTCGGCTCCATCAGGAACAGGCTCTCGCCGACCTGGGCGCGGCGCTTGAGCAACTCGTCGCGCTTGAAGGCGAGGAAATCCTTGGCGCGCTTGCGCCGGAACGACTCGAGCAGCTTGCCCATCGCCAGCGCGAACGGCGGATCGCCCATCAGCTTGCGCTGCTCGATCACCGCGGTCGCGGTGACGAAGTCGTCGCGCAGGATGCGCTCGAGCTCGCTGAGCGAACGCATGCTCGCGCCGACCTGGAAGCCGACGTCCCAGAGCAGGGTCTGCAGCTCGGCGTTGCCGGGCTTCACCCAGTCGCCGAGGCGCCCGTCCTCGGTCAGCACCAGCAGGTCGATGTCGCTGTAGGGATTGAGTTCGCCCCGGCCGTAACCGCCGATGGCGAACAACGCGACCCGGCGTTCCCAATCCTTGGGGGCGCCGGCGCGGGCGAAGGCGCGCTTGGCCAGCGCGCGGATCACCGTGTCGGTCAGACCGGCGATCGAGGTGACGACGTCGACGCCAGTGGTCTCGTTGATGTGCTCGAGCTGAGCGGCGGCGATGGCCTTGAACTCGCGGGCGCGCAGCGCCTTGACCAGCGCCACCGCATCGGCGCGCGGCGTGTCGCTCAGCCCGGCGAGTTCGCCGGCGAGGTGCCGGGCTTCGGGGACGTTGACGATGTGCGAGCTCTCGGTGACGGCCATGCCAGGAGGCTAGTGTCCTGGTACGAAAATCCCTCGCAGATTGCGCCGGCCCCGGTGGCTGGATGCAAGGCGCGCAAGACGCCGCGGTAGCAGCGCTACCGCAAGGTTTGCGCAACGCAGCAGACGGCCGCCGCGGCCAAGATGTGAGGGATTTTCGTGGCAGGACACTAGGGGTCAGGGGCCTGGGGCCAGGGGCTAGTGAGGGAAACCCCGCACCGCGGCGCAGCGCGCACTCGCCTCTGGTCACACGCCGCGAGCGGTTCATCCTGGCGGCGATGCCCGTGGAACCCCTCGCCGTCGCCCCCCTGCCCGCGCCGGTGACCGCGACCTGGGCGGTCCCGGGTTCCAAGAGCATCACCAACCGGGCCCTGGTGTTGGCGGCGCTGGCCGAGGGCACCTCGCTGATTGAGAACGTCCTGGAGAGCGACGACACCCGGCACATGCGCACGGCGCTGACCGCGCTGGGCATCGACATCGTCGACTACCAGGCTGCGCAACCCGATGGCGGGCAGGCGCCAGCACTGCGCGTCGTCGGCGGCCGCAGTCGACTCAAGGCCCCGGCGCAACCGCTGTTCATCGGCAACAGCGGCACCACGGTGCGTTTCCTGGCCGCCGCCGCTGCGCTGGTGCCCGGACCGGTGACCCTGGTCGGCGACGCGGCGATGGCCAAGAGGCCGATCCAGGATTTGGTCGACGGCCTACGCCAGCTCGGGGTGCGCGTCGACTGCGCGAACGGCTGCCCACCGCTGACCATCCACGGCGGTACGCTCGCCGGCGGCCAGGTGCGGATGCGCGGAGACCGTTCCAGCCAGTACTTCTCGGCCCTGCTGATGGCCGCCGGCCTGGCCGACGGCGACGTGACGGTGGCGATTGAGGGCGAGCTGGTCAGCCGACCGTACGTCGACATGACCCGACGCATGATCGCCGACTTCGGCGGGCTGGTCGAGGAGTCACCGGACGGCTTCCGGGTGCGGCGCTGCGCGTCCTATCGCGGCCGCAGCTACGCCGTCGAGCCGGATGCGTCCTCGGCGAGCTACCCGTTCGCCGCCGCTGCGGCGACCGGATCGACGATCACCGTACCCGGCATGACCGCGCGTTCGCTGCAAGGCGACTACGGCTTCGTCGAGGTGCTGCGCCGGATCGGTTGCGACGTGCGCAGCGACGCCGCCGGCACCACGGTGTCCGCTGCGCCTGGTCTGCGCGGCATCGACGTCGATATGCACGACATCTCGGACACCGTGATGTCGCTGGCCGCGATCGCCCCCCTGCTCGCGGGGCCGACCACCATCCGCAACGTCGCCAACATCCGCATCAAGGAGTGCGACCGCCTCACCGCCACGGTCAGCGAATTGCGCCGGCTCGGCCAGCGCGTCGAACACGGCGACGATTGGTTGACCATCCATCCCGCGCCGATCGTCCCGGCGACCGTCGAGTGCTACCACGATCACCGCATCGCCATGAGCTTCGCCGTGCTCGGACTGGCCCGCCCCGGCGTGACCATCGCCGACCCGGCGTGCACCGCGAAAACCTATCCCGGATTCTGGGACGATCTGGCGCGGCTGCGCTCGCCGCTGGCGCGGGGACCACGAGCCGACCCCCGACCCCCAACCCCCGACCCCCGTCCCCTGTGACCGGTCTGCGCATCATCGCCGGGACCTACAAGGGTCGCCGCCTGCTCGCTCCGCCCGGCCTGGCCACCCGGCCGCTGCCCGACCGCATCAAGCAGTCGCTGTTCGACTGGCTCGGCCAGGACCTGACGGGATCGACGGTCGCCGACACCTGCGCGGGTTCGGGATCGTTCGGCTGCGAAGCCGCCAGCCGCGGCGCGACCCAGGTGCACCTCGTCGAGCCCTCGGCGCACGCGCTCTCGGTGCTGCGCGCCAACCTGCGCGGGCTCGGCAATCCGCCGGCGATCGTCATCCATCCGCGCCCATTCCAGGCGGTGCTGCCGACCCTGCGCGACCTCGACCTGGTGTTCTGCGATCCGCCGTTCCCGTGGTACCGTGACGAACCCGAGACGCTCACCGCGTTGCTGACCCTGGCGATGAACGCCCTGGCGCGCGGCGGTCAGCTGCTGGTGCGCGGCGAACGCGGCGAGACCCTGCCGCCCCTGCCCTCGGGCCTGCGCCGCGACGACGAGCGCACCTACGGACGCAGCTGGGTGCTGCTGCTCAAGCGCAAGGAGGCGGTGCCGCCGGCGAGCGGTCCGTCATTCGCTTAGCTGCTCGCGACGTCGGTCGGCGGTGGCGCGCGCTTGCCGCGCCTGAGCCAGCCGAGGCCGGCGATCGCCACGTAGACCACCGCGCCGAGCGCGACGCAGGCGCCCAGGCGC
>JACDEC010000021.1 GCA_013816645.1 Planctomycetota bacterium | reverse complement strand
GTGTGGGCGAGCGCGCCAGGATCGTCGCCCACGATCGGCACCCCGGCTGCCGCGGCCGCCTGGACCAGGTCGGGCGTCGCCCTGGTCGAAAAGAGGATCAGTCCGCTGACCACGCCGGCTGCGAGCGCTTCGAGCACCGCCTTGGCGGACGTCGACGTTCCCGCGCGGCTTCCCGGAGGAGTGCTGCCAACGTAGAGGCGTGCCGGACATCCCGCCTCGACCAGGCAGGACTCGAGATGCCGGACGACCTGGAATTGGAAGAAGGGCACCTGGTTGGCGCCGAGATCCATCTCGATGACGATGGCGACGTGGCGATCGGCGGCGTGACCGGCGACGTAGGTGCCGCTGCCGTGGCGTCGTTCGAGCAGACCGGCCTGGGCCAGCGCGCTGAGTGCCTCGCGCACGGTGACCAGGCTGACGTCGAAGCGTTCGGCGAGCGCGGCTTCGGACGGCAGCCGCGTGCCGACCTCGTGCTGGCCGACGATCTCGGTGCGTAGGCGATCTGCGATCTGGCGATGCAGGGGCCGGCGTTCGAGTGGGCGACGAGCCATGCGCTCTCCAGGGTGCCAGCATGCCGATCACGCCCCGGATAGTCAACTGAGGACCATATCTTTATGAGACTCGCTGATCGTTATAACTACTTTGACAGCAATCACTAGAAATCTATATTGCGACGAGTCTGCAACCAGACACGGTGTGCAGCCGACGCGATCGATGGAGTCGGGTCGATCACGAAAGCAGCCATGGACCGTGCCGCCTCGTTCGCCGATCTCGACCGCCGTGCTCGCGCCGGCGAGACGCTCACCGTGGTCTTCTTCGGCTGCTCACTGACCTGGGGGGCCAACAGCACCGACCCCGACCTGCGCTCGATGCGTGGGTGCCTGGCTGAGCGTCTGCGCGCGCAGTATCCGAGTGCGCACTGGCGCTTCGTCGACGCGGCGATCGGTGGGACCAACTCGCTGCTCGGCATCTTCCGATTCGAGCGCGATGTCGCGCGGCACCGCCCCGATCTCGTGGTCGTCGACTTCACCCTCAACGACGGCGCCGAGGAGGCGGACGGCGACCGCCTGGCGAGCTACGAGGCGATCGTCCGGGGCTGCGTCGAGGACCTGCGCGCACCGGTGGTCCAGGCCCTGCTCTGCGCGCGCGCGATGGTCGCCTGCCTGGATCTCGCGCGCTTCAGGACCCGCACCGCGCATCTCGCCATCGCCGACGCCTACGCCACCGCGGTCGGCGACGCCTTCGCCCTGATGCAGGACCGACTGCGCGCCGGTCGGCTCGATCTCGATGCCGCCTGGGATCTTCCCGCCGACGACTGCCATCCCGGCGATCTCGGCTACGAACTGTACGCGGAGGCGGCGTGGCAGGGCCTGAGCGTGGCCTTGCGCGAAGGTCGGGTCTGCCGCGTCCCCGCTCGTCGGCTGCACGCCGCGACCTACCGGGAGACCGTACGCGCGCGACTGGCCACCATCACGCCGTTGCCTGACGGTTGGCGCCCGGCGCTGCCGACCCGCATCGCGGCATGGCATGACAGCTTGATGTCGCGCTGGCTCGATGGGGAAGTGCTCGCCACCCGCGCTGATGGGGCTCCGTTGCCGGCGGCATGGGAGCTGCGCTTCCGCGGCGCGAGCGCGCTGCTCTACGGCGAATCGACCATCAGTTCCGGTCGTCTGCGCGTGGTCATCGACGGCCGTCCGGCTCCGGCATTCCCCGACGGGCTGCTCGATTGCCGCAGCGCCGCCGGGGGCACCGTGAAGCTCGCGGTCGCGCTGGCGGTGGGTCTGGATCCGAACCGCGAGCATCACCTGCGCCTCGAGCCGTTGGTTGACGGAACCAGCGCCGCGGAATGGCGGATCGAGAGCCTGTGCGTCGCTGGCGAAGGAGCGCGGGTATGGCGGTAAAATCCTGGATCGCGTTGCTGTTCATGACCGGGTTGATGCAGGCGCCGGGCGCGGAAAGCGGCGACGACCTGCTCGCGCCGTTCGCGCGCGCCCACGCCGGCCGCCCGCTGCGCTTCGTCGCCATCGGGGGCTCGATCACCCAGGCGGGCAGCGGATGGGTCGGGCCTTGGCTGCGCGAGCGTTTCCCCGCCGCGGCGGTGAGCGCGGTCAATGCCGGGATGAGCGCGACCGGCAGCGAACTCGCGATGTTCCGGCTCGAACGGGACGTCATCGCCCACCAGCCGGACCTGGTCGCGCTCGAGTTCTGCGTCAACGACCAGGGTTCGGGCGACGAGCAGATCCTGCGCAGCATGGAGACGCTGGTGGTGCGCTTGGCGGGACTGCCCAGCCCACCCGCGGTGATCGTGGTCGAAGCCGCGTCGCGTCATGGCGTGGATGTGACGCGCCATCGCCGGGTGGCCGCGCATTACGGGGTGCCCTGCATCGATCTGCAGCGTGCGGTCGCGGAGCGCATCGCCGCCGGGGCGACCTGGGAATCGCTGTTCAGCGATGACGTGCATCCCATCGAGGCGGGACATGCGCTGTACGCCGAGGCGATCGCCGGCGCGCTCGCGCCCTTCGTGGAGCGCGCGCGACGCGCCTCGGTGGATGCGCCGCGCGTGCTGCCCTCGCGGCTGAGCCGGCTGCCGCTCCTGCTCGATGCGCGACTGGTGCCGTTGAGCACGATCATCGCCCCGGGTTGGGGGGTACGTGATTCCCGGCCCGTGTGGTGGAGCCGCTTCTTCACCGGCCTGCTGGTCGCCGACGCCCCGGGAACACGACTGACCCTGACGCTGCCCGGGACCACGCTGGGATTGCTCTACGCGATGGAGAACGGCGCGGGTTCGTGCTTCGTTACGGTCGACGGCGGCGCGCCGCGCCATCTCGCCACCGGCACGCGCGATGGCTATGCCAACGTGATGCTGGCCGAGGACCTCCCGCCCGGTGAGCATCGACTCGAGATCACGCTGCCGGCGGCCCAGCCGGATGCGCCCGGTGTGCCGCGCAATGGATCGGTTGGACTCGGATACGCACTGGTCGCGGGCGCGGGCCCGACACCCGGCACGGCGCCAGCGCCTTCCGAGCCCAGTACCGCGCTCAACGCATTGCGATTCGAGCCGCTGCCCGCGTCTGCCTGGTCGATGTACGGACCGTTGCCAGCGGGCAGTGGCCGCGACGCGGGCGGTGCCATCGGCCGTGCCGCCCTCCCGGGAGGGGATGCGCGGTGGACGGGGTATCAGGGCGAGGGTGCGTGGTTGAACCTCGGCGCGGCGGGTCCGACGATGGCCTACGCGAGCGCCAACCTCGCCAGCGCGGATGATCGCACCGCCCTCTGCGCCATCGCCGCGGATTACTTCGCCCGCGTATGGATCGATGGCGAGCCTGTGCTCGACCTCGACCGGGGCCATGGACCGCCGCAGGAAGCGGTGCTCTTCCCGGTCCGCCTGCGCCGGGGAGACAACCGCATCGTGGTCGCGCTCGGGTCCGGATCAGGTGGATTCGGATTCGCGTTGAGCGTGTCGCAGCCGTGAGGAAACAACCCGACTGGTCAGTTCAGGCGAGCTGAGCGGCCGTCAGCGCCGCGACGCAGGCGCGACCCGCATCATCGGCGCTGTGGATGTACGCGTCGCCGACATCGGGCACCACCAGGCACGCGCTCTCGCCACCGTCGAGGGAGACTCGGTACCCAAAGGCGTCGACCAGGCCGGACAGTTCCTCGTCCTCCTTGGCGATCAGCATGAGCAGCGTCCGATCCTGGTCCCGATACTCCCGGTACAGCACAGTCGCGGAATGACAGCGGACCGAGGCCGGTATTTGGCGTCGAGCATGGCGCAGCACGGCTTCCGACGGCTCGTAGCCGCTGAACCAGATGACCTGGCCTCCGGGTGATCGGGCGCCGCAGGCATCGCCTTCGGGCGAGCGCAGGATCCGTTCGGGGTCCACCGCCATCGGGAAGGCGAGGTCGAAGCGCTCTGGGCGGGCAGTCGGCAGCTGCGGGCACGCCATGCGGAACCAGGCGTCATAGGCATCGGCGTGGATCGGGGCGATGCCGAGCAGGGCCGCGAAGGTCCCGGTGAGGTCGCCGCCGTCCGCGTCGAGGGTCGGCGGAGGGCCACTGAAGACCACGTGTCCACCCGCCGCGGCGAAGGTCTGGATCCGGTGCCACGACGCACGATCGATCACCGCGGCTCCGGGAATGATCAGCAGCCGATAGGTGCCGAGGTCGGTGCGCAGGGCGCCATCCACGATCGTCCCAGAACCCAACAGCCGGGCATCGATGAAGTCGAAGGCCAGGTTGGCGTTCTGGGCGCGCAGCGCGAGGTTGAGGCAGAAGGCCTTGTGCAGATTGGCGGCGTGGACGAGGTTGGTCGCGCACACCCCGGCCCAGTCGTGGAGCACGGCGATCTCGACCACCGGCCGGGCGTCGCCGAGGAATCGCTGATAGCCCTGGTGGCGCCGCATGCAGGCGACCGCGGTTGGCCACGTGTAGTGGCTGGGGAAGCGGCAGGTGTCGGCATCGTCGCCGTACCAGATGTTGAACCAGGTGATGCGCATCAGGCTCATCAAGCGGGCGTTCCAGGCCGTCGATCGGTTGGTCGGCTTCCAGTGCCAGGTGTTGACCTCGGCTTCGCCCGAGGGCGTGAGACGACCCAGCGACGTGCCCAGCGCGTAGCTGTAGGCCACCGACGCCGGGTCCCACCAGCAGCAGTCGGTGTAGCCGGCGTCCATCGGGTCGTTGAGCCGGAAGTAGTCGACGGCGCCGGCGCGGTAATCGTTGATGCCGCCCTCGCCCATCCAGGTGTGGTGGTTGCCGAGCAGGATGTGGTTGCCGAAGCAGGCGCGCGCCGCGGCGATGCAGTCGGCTTGGGCCTCGGCGAGCGTCTCGTTGAGCGTGCGGTAGTAGTCGAGTCGAACGCGCGCCGTCGCTGGCGACAGCCCTGGGGCATCCAGCAGGTGGAGGCGGTCCTGCAGGCGGTAGCCGTTGAGCTCGGCGAAGCGCCGCGCAAAGGCCTGGCCGTAGCGGTAGCTCTGCCAATCTCCGGCGATTGCCGGTTCGTCCCAGCACAGGCCGTCCAGGGGTATGTCGGCGTAGTCGTCGATCAGGTCGCGGTACCACTGTCGGGCCTCGGGAGCGGCGAAATCGACCAGCGCATGCTCGCGGAAGCACGCGTAGAGGATCAGCGTCCCATCGGCGATGCTGGTCGCGTCGCCGCTGATCCGCACATGCCTGCGCATGGCGAACGGACGACCGGCGATGTAGTCCTGGCGTTCGTCGGCGATGCCGTCGGCGGCCATGGTGGTTTCCCACACCAGTTGGTGATCCGGAACCGGGATGGCGCGCAGCACGCCGTCATCGATCGCCGCCGCCGCGATGTGATCGAAGATCAGCCCATCCATGGTCGGCAGCTGGAAGTCGACCCGGAACGCACCAGCGCGGACCGGACCGGCGGCACGGAACAGACGCTGGCCAATGGCCTGCGGAAAGGCGCGACCCATCTCGCGTCCGACCAGGACGTGGGGTTCGCAGTCCAACACCAGACGCATGCCGTGCAGATGCGCCGCGGCGACGGCGCTGGCGACGGCGGCGATGACTTCGCGCGAGCGGTGCGGGAAACTGGTCTGCCGAACGATCACCCGCACGATGCCGTAGCCGCTGGCGCCGAGATCGGCCATGGCCCGTGCGATGCGCTGGTGGTCGAGGATGGCGGGTTCGTTGAGCCAATAGCCGAAGCTCTGATCGTGGTTGCGGATGGTCATGGCAACCTGGTGGGAGCGGGATTCGGCGCGAGGATCACGGACGCGCGAACCACAGGCGGCCGTTGGTCCAATCGTCGGCCGCAGCCCAGACCTGGGCGCCGATCGGGGCGCCCATGCTGCGCACCAGGGTCTTGCTCTCGGTATGGCCGTCGGCGTAGAGCACGTTGGTGCGCCCGCGGTGCGTGTAGCGCATGTAGCGCGAGCCGATGCCCGGCGACTTGCCCACCGCACCGGCGCCGTCGTCATGCCAGGCCTCGGTGACGAAATAGGTGTTCTCGATCACCGCGGCCATCTCGCTGGCGTGGGCGATGGCCGACAGGTTGCCGGCCAGGAACCGCCCGTCCCACGAGGTCGAGCCCCAGGTGTCGCCCGGGCCTGATCCCCAGCTGTTCGCGCCGTAGCTGGTGTAGGTTTCACCGGTTCCGAGCTCGTCGCAGATGTAGCGCTGCACGCGGTTCACCGGACACTTGAACGCGCCCAGGATCTGATTGGGCACGCCGCTGGTGCCCTTCCAGCCCATGAACTTGGCGAGCGTCTCGCCCCAGGTCCACGACACGCCGTTGCTCGGTCCGACCAGGTGGTAGGGGGTCTGCTGCTCCCAGTCGTCGGCGTAGGCCAGGAAGGCGACGCCGATCTGGCGCTGGTTGTTGGCGCAGGACATCTGCCGCGCTGCGGCGCCGGCCAGCGTGATCGATGGCAGCAGCAGGGCGGCGAGGATCGCGATGATGGAGATCACGACCAGCAATTCGATCAAGGTGAACGCGCCCCGGCGCCTGCCAGCGCGCTGGTCGCGTCTGACGATGGTGTCGGCGGAGTTCCCAGTGATGGATGGAGCGCGGACGGGCATGGGCTTCTCCTGACGCGGGTCGGCGGAATGGGTGGAGCGGGACATCAGTCGAGGCTCGGCTGCTGCTGGCGAGCGGCGGCGATGTCGGCGATATGGGCACGGACGTACACGTGGAGTTTCGCCAGTGGCCCATCGACCTCACGAGCCTTGGCGAATTCCCGATCGAGATCGGCGTACGGGCCGGTGGTGTCCTCGGCGGACGCCTGGCGTTCGGCGATGACCTGCACCGAACGGCACACCTCCGCCAACGCCGGCGCTCCGATGGCTTCGTAAGCCTTGGCAAGGTCATCCGGCATTGGGCGGTTGGGGGCCTCGGTGGCCATCAGGTGCGCGAAGCCGCGGAAGACGGCGAGGCGTGGATCGGGATTGCCGCTCTCGACCCACGACAGCGCCAGCACCGTGCGCGCGGGCTCGTTCAGTTCCCGCCACCGTTGCTGGCGTCCCGCGTCCCCGGCAAGCGACCAACGCAGTTCGGTGGTCGCGACGTAGATCAGCTGCGGATCGGGTGTGCTGGCGAGCTGGTCGGTACTCAGGGCCGGAGGCGCATCGAGGTCGGGTTCGCCACGCATCGCGAACAGCGCGGCTGCAGCGATGATGAGGATCAACAGGGCGCCCAAACGCACGCGGGGAGAGGAGAAGGGGTTCATGGCAAAGGCTCCGAGATGGATCGAGCGCCGGGCATAATTCCAATGTAAGAAGAAATGGAATAATATCCATGCCTTCTCTCAATGAAACGTAAAGTATTTTCAGTAAAGGAATAGCGATCGTTTGGCGACACAGTCCGCTGGGCCACCCGCTTCGCTCCGCACGTTGTGAGAATATTCATCCGATCACTTGGTTTGGTTCGCCGGTACACGGAGGTGGCGTGGCGTTCACGGTTGCAGCGTCTGGAGTCGCCAGCGAACGAATGCCCGGATGTAGCCCGATTCTTTGGCTGGGTACTGGGCATAGGCGGCGCGCGCGGCCGCCACGTCGCCGGCGCGCTCAGCCCGCATCCCGCGCAGCAGGAACAGCTCGCCCGGGTACCGATCGGCGTAGCGGCGGTCGGGCTGGGCCAGGAACTCCTCGTCGCTGCACTGCCCGAGCAGGTAACGGCCGCGGTACCATCCCTTCTGCTGGTACAGCAGGCCCTGGGATGGTCCCGCAGCGAACTGCCACGCTGCGTCGAGCGCGTTCGCATCATGGTTGTCGAGGTAGGCCGCCAGGGGCGCCAGCACGTAGCGCCCCATGAAGCAGGGGTACCACTCGTCCTCGCTCGAGAAGTGGTAGGCGCGCGCCTGGTCGAGCAGTTCATCGCGGAGCTTCGCGTCTCCGGCGATCGCGGCATCGAAGGCGTGGAGGAAGAGCTGCCGTAGGTTCGCGGCGGTGATCTCGGTTTTCGAAACCTGGCGGTCCTCATCGCTGGTGAGGTCCTTCACCTGACGCCGGTAGTCGTCGGATTCGCCGAACCGTTCGCGCGCTTCGTCGTAGCGCCCGAGCGAGAGCAGCGAGCTGACCATCCACGAGGTCTGGTCCGGGTACTGGCTGATCACTTCTTCGAAGCGTCCACTCCGGGTGAGCACCTGGGCCTCCTGGGCGCGGTTCCCGCGCGCCGCGGCCCAGGCTTCTTCCTGACGGCCCTGGCCGACCAGCCAGTCCAGGGTGGCATGGTCCTTGGGATACCTGCGCACCAGTTCCTCGTGCCGACCCGCCATGTCCAATGCCATGCACGCCAACGCGGTCATATCCGGGTAATTGTCCACCACCTCGTCCGGCCGGCCCATGCGCAGCAGGGCGCGTGCGACTTGGTACCGGCATTGTGGCGTCCACTCCAGGACCAGGTCCGGTCGTCCGTGCTCGGAGAGGATGTCCGCGCAGAGGAACATCGTGGCATTGTGCGACACCGACAGGTCCCAGCACGCCGCCCAACGCTCGATCTGCCGGCGGGTCGCATCGACCCGTTCGAGGATTTCCTGCTGCGGGGCCTTGCTCAGCCGCGTCAACCGCTGCTGCTCGGCGATCCAGCCGCTGATCCGGGTCATCGCGGCGCGGCGCACCGATTCGGGGGCGTCGGCGAGCTGCTCGAGCAGCGGTTCGGCTTCGGCGCTCTTGCCGTCCAGCAGCAGCAGGTGGGCCTGCTGCAGCCTGGCCATGGCGCCCAGGCGCGACGATGGCTGAGCCATCGCCAGGGCTGCGAATACGGCGCGCGCCTCGGCGTGGCGGCCGAGGCGCGTCAGGCAACGGGCCATGCGGTAGTGGGCGAGGGTCGTGGCCGAATCGTCCGGGTGCAGGGACATGAATTCCTGGTAACGCTCCGCGGCTTGTTGGTGCATGCCTTCCTCGGCGAAGGCGTCGGCGACCGACAGCGGCGAGATGCGCAGCGGCAGCGGCCGCGAATACACGCGCACCTTGTCGATGGCGACGGTCGACTCGATGACCTCGAAGCCGAAGGACTGGTGATCCGGCCCAGAGAGGGGGTCGTCATCGTCCGCCTCGAGCACGATGCGTTCGTTGATCCACAGGCGGATCCGCGCGCCCTCCTTCTCCATGCGCATCCGATAGGTCACGCCCGGCAGCAGTTCCTCGCTGTCCATGCGCGAAGCCAGGATATCGACCTGGGGACCCGAACTGAGCACCCGGTACAGCGGCATGTGCCAGCCGCCGATGTGGAAGGTGTAACCGGTCGTACGGTTCTCGGCGGCGAGGAAGCAATTGAGGTTGGTGACCCGGTCGATCGGGGTCAGCTCCCATTCGACGCGCAGGTCGCCGGGGATGCGCCCGCCGTAGGCCAGGTTCTCGCTGACCCCATTGGCGCCGCGCAGCTTGCCGTCACGCACCGTCCACGCCGAGGATCCCGCCGGTGGCCGACCTGACGGCTTGTAGTAGGTCAGCCGAGTCGGCAGCCACTGCGTCTCCAGTCGATGGGCGGCGTCGGGCCCGTCGAAGTCCTCGCTGAAGGCGAGATGCCAGTCGGTGGCCTGTTCGCGCTGGTCGATCCACAGCATGACGCCGAGCGCGATCAGCAGACCGCAGGCCGCGGTGGTCGGCCAGAACCAGCGGGCGTGGCGGCGGTGCCAGCGAGCGAGCCTCACCAGCGCGCGGTCGCGGTGGGCCGAGACGGCGAGGCCCTGCTGGTAGCGCACCAGGTCGCGGGTCAGGCTGGTGGCGTCGTCGTAGCGCTGGGCGGGATCGGAGGCGAGCGCCTTGAGCGTGATCTCGAGCAGCGCGCGCGGTACGCGCTGGCGTTCCTCGGCGGTGGGCGGGTCGATCTCGCCGAGACGTTTGCGTTCCCAGAAGTGGTCGAGGTCGTCGCTCCAGGTCGGATAGCGCCCGAGCAGCAGGTGGAACATCGTCGCGCCCAGGCAGTAGACATCGCTGCGTTTGTCCGCCGCTGCGCCAGCGGCCTGCTCGGGCGCCATGTACGCCGGGGTCCCCACGCGGCCGACGTTGTTCCGGAAGTCCGATGGCACGGCCGTGCCCCAGTCGACCAGCACCACCTCGCCGAAGGCGCCGACCATGATGTTGTCGGGCTTGATATCGCGGTGGATGACGCCGCGGTGATGCGCGTACGCCATGGCTTCGCAGACGCGGATCATCACGCCGACCCGGTCATTGATGCCAGCGAGGACCGGCGGCGCCGGTTCGCCGCGCTCGATCCCGCGCAGCGCGTCGCCGAGCGACACGCCGTCGATGCGCCTGGTGGCGATGTAGCACTGGCCGCTCGCGGCGACCCCCACCTCGTAGACCGGCAGGATGCCAGGGTGTTCGAGGCGCGCGGTCACCCGCGCTTCATGCAGGAAGCGTCCGATCGCCTGGCTGTCGCCGCCGAGGTGCGAGCGCAGGAACTTCATCGCGATGTCGCGATGGCAATCGGCATCGTAGGCCGAGAACACCACGCCGGTCGCGCCCTTGCCGAGCTGACCGCCGAGCCGGTAGCGCTCGAGACCCTCACGTTCGAGGCCCAGCCGGGCGGAGATCGCGGTAATGCCGAGGCGCGGAGCGAGCTCTTCGCTAGCCGTCACCGCCAACTCGGCGCGGGATTCGGCCTCGCGATTGAGACGCTGGATGCACCGTCGCGTACCGTCGGGGCTGAGGTCGTCATCCGCCACCGTCGCGCCGAGGGCACCACAGTAGGCGTCCGGCTTCAATGGGTCGGCAGCTTCGGCAGGCATCGATATCCAAGGCCCTTCTCCGTCACTGTACCCCTGAATCGGCTGCAGGGCCAGAGCGGGTGGCTTGATACGAGGTGCTGATTGTTAACTAAACAAGCAATCTGTGGATCTGCTCCTGGTCGCCAATCCAGTCACTATATCACTGAAAGTACGTTCTTATCGAGATGACAAAGTTCACTAAACAACCGAACATGCGCGATCTCGCCAAGGCCGCCGGAGTCTCGCTGGCGACCGTGTCGCTGGCCTTGCGCGACCATCGTTCGATCCCGCTCGAAACCCGGAACCGCGTCCTGCGCGCGCAGCGCGACATCGGTTACCGGCTCAGCGGTCGTCCCCGTGTCGAGCGTCCACGATCCTCGGCGGGGACGGCCACGCCGACGTTGCGCAGCCTGGTTTTCATCCTCGCCGACCGTTCGTTCGACCATCCGACCTACGCGCCGGTCCTGCAGGGGGTGGTCGCGGCCAGCCAGGATGCGGACATCCGCGTGCAGACCTGCGCCTTCGCCAGCGACGCCGGTGGTGAACTGCCGGCGGTGGTGCGCAGCGATGAAGTCGACGGCATCGTCCTTTCTGGGAACGTCACCGACGCGGTCTGCCTCCGGCTGGCGGCGATCGGACTGCCCGTCGTGGTGGCGGGCACCTACGCGCTCGACGCCGAGGTCGACCAGGTGACCAACGACATCGCGCTGCTCGGGCGCATGGCGACGCGCCGCCACCTCGCCGCGCATCACCGTCATATCGCCTTGCTGACCTACGCGCTGACCGAGCATTACCAACGCTGCGTGTGGAGCGGCTACCTCGACGCCCTCGATGCCGCCGGCTTCGCCACCGAGACGCGGGTCCTGACCTGCGCGCATGGCAGCGAGCGCGCCTTGGCGGCATCCGTCATCGCTTCGCCGGACGCGCCGACCGCGTTGGTGGTCAGCGATGCCGGCCTCGCCGACGCCTATGCCATGGAACTGCTGGCGCGTGGCCGTGAGCCGGGGCGGGATTGCGAGATCGTCACCCTGGCAGGGCAGGCCCCGCGCGGCGCGCCGCGTGCCTACGCCTCGCTGCTCATCGGCGGAGAATCGATCGGCCGGATGGCCGTGGCCAAGCTGCAGGATCGGCTCGCGCAGCCTGCCCGTCGACCGGTCGTCAGCATGATCCGCGAACTCGCCTGGATCGAAGCCACCTGATGCGCGCACTAACGAGGATCTCCATGAATCTCCGTCTCTTCCCGGTCGCGCTGGTCCTTTCGGCCGCGGTCGTCGGACTCGCGGCCAGCGACGCGACCGATCCCGTGCGCATCGTCGTCGAATGCGAAGACATGCGCGGCGTCGACCAGCAGCACTTCGGTCCCGGCGCGGCATGGCAGGTGGGTCGCTGGGGACAGGACCTCTATCAGAACATGAGCTTCGGCGGGGTGTGGGCCAGCCGGCTGCGCGCGGCGATGACCGATGCTTCCGATCAGCCCGCCGAAGCGATGGCGAACATCGAGGTGCCCGTCGATGGCACCTACAAGGTCTGGGCCAAGTACGAAGCGCCGCCCGGATTCAACTATGCCTTCGCGCTGCGGCTGCGTCCGGTCGGTGCGCAGACCGATGTCTTCGCCAAGGTCTACGGCCTCAAAGGCGCCGAGAAGCACTACTCGTTCAAGGACCAGCCGACGTGCGACGAACTCTACTGGTCGTGGGGCATCGACCACGACGCGGCCGAAGGCTATGAGGTCGCGCTGAAGCGCGGCCGCTACGAACTGGTACTGGCCAAGGGCCTCAACCCCGCGCCGGCGGCGGCGCGTTCGGTCGACGCCATCCTGATCACCAGCGAACTCGCGGCGGTGTCCTCGCCGCGCTACCCGCGCTTCCCGATGATCGATGAGCTGCGCCGCGCCAATCACGTGTTTTTCCGCTTCCGCAATCGTTCGCAGCGGCCGATGCGCGTGACCTGGAATCACTCCAATCACCGCGCACCCGATTACCACAACGCGATCTACCGCGAACTCGTGCGCTACCACGACGCGCAGGGCGTGCTCCTGCCCACGCCCGAGCGGCACAACGGGGTGTGGCCGGAGGCGATCGCCGCCGGCGTGGCGAGCGTTTGGCACGACCTCGGTCCGACCATGAACGTCGAGACCAACGCGCCGTTCACGATCTCGGCCGCGCCGGCGGACGGCGGCGCTGCGGAGGTGATTCCCTTCGGCGTCGACATCGCGCTGGCTCCGGATGACCAGCGCATCGTCGCCTCGTTCGATCTCGCCGACGGCGAGCCGTATCTCGCGCTGGTCGTGCAGCCCGATCTCGCCCGCGCCGAAGGTGTCGCCTCCACCAAGCGCACCATCGACATCTACCGCGAGATGACCCGCGAGCTGGAGTCTGAACCACGACTCGGCCCGCTGCCCAAAAAGCTGCGACTGTTCGGCTTCACCGGTACGCCATACGGCGGCTTCGAGCCCGGCCCAGGCTACGACGAAGCCATGGCTTTCCGGCTCGCATTGGGCCTGAACACCCCGTCCGGCGCGCTGACCAAGGCGTCGCTCGATGCCAACGCGGCCTGGTACACGGCGCATGGCGCGGCGCTGGTTCCGCGCTCGCTGGCCCACCATCACAACACCGATGTGGCCATGATGGCGAAGACCATCCGCGACGGCGATTGCGCCGACCAGTTCCGCTACCTCTCCTACGGCGACGAGATCGCCCTGCCCGGCATCGACGTCAACGACCAGGCCAAGGTCGAGGCCTTCCGCGCGTTCGTGCGTGCCAGCGGCGAGACGCCGGAGAGCCTCGGCGTCGCTGGTTGGGAGCAGATCAAGCCGCTGCCCGGACTCTCCCACGATGTGGCGATCAAGATCGGCGTGCTGCCCGAGGGCGCCAGCGGCGCGGCGGTCGGCGCGCTGGTCAAGCGCCTGTACTGGTACAGCTGCCGCTACCGGGCCGTCGCGGGCGCGGAAGTCTTCGCCGCCAAGACCCGCGAATTCAAGGCCGCGGTCGACGCGGATGCCCAGACCACCGCCAACCTTGGCGGCATGGTGCCGTTCTTCTGGATGCCGCAGTCCTCGTTCATCGAGTCCTTCAAGCTCGGGGCGATGAGCCTGGCCTGGAGCGAGGATTACACCTATTGCCAGCCCGAAGCTTCGCGCCTGGTCGTCGACTTCGAAGCAGCGTACCTGCGCAAGGGCTCGAGTTACCACGACCTGCCCATGATGTTCTACTGCATGCCGCACTATCCCGGCAATGCGCCGGAGCTGCTCATGCAGAACGCGGTCATGCTGTGGGGTCAGAACGTCAAGGACCTCCACTGGTACCACGCCGGGCCCGACATCTGGGCGACCGAGAACTACATCGCCTACCGCGATGGCCTGCCCACCCGTCGCGTGCTGCGCCAGGTCTCGGGTATGGCCGGGCTGATCGAGGATCATCTCCTGCCCGCGCGGCCGCGGCGTGCGCCGATCGCCATGGTGCTCAGCGAATCCAGCGATCTCTGGGAGGTGGAAGGAGTCTCGCAGAACAACATCGCACCAGGCAGCGTGGCCAGCAACGTCTCGCAGGAGGAGCGCAAGGCGATCTGGTACGCCCTGCGCCTCGCCGGTTACGAAGTCGACATGCTCACCGAGGCCGACATCGCCGACGGGCTCCTCGCGCAGTACCGCGTGGCGTACCTGTGCGGGCAGAATCTGCAGCGCGCCGCGGCGACCGGGATCGAGCGCTGGATCCGCGCCGGCGGCGTGCTGATGGCCACCGCCGGCGCGGCGCGCAAGGACGAGTTCGATGCCCCGCTCGACGCGCTCGACGCGGCGCTCGGTCGCGGTCCGCAGCTCGCCTACGAGCGCTACCGCGGTCCGCTGCGCGCCAAGCTCGAGTTGCTCTGCGAACAGCCCAAGGACCGCCTGCGCATCGGCGACGCCGCGCTCGACGTGCTGTGCAGCCGCGAACGCTTCGCGGCCGCCGCGGACGCGCAGGTGCTCGGCACCTACGCCTCGGATGGATCCCCGGCGTGGATCATGCGCAACCACGACAAGGGTCGGACCTATTGCACCGGTACGCTGCCCGGCCAGGCCTTCGTGCGCCGCGGCCTGCCCGTGGTGCCGATGGGCAAGGGCGGACCGGAATCGAACTCCAGCCACTTCGAGCCCGTCGACTACGACGAGATCGCTCGCGCCATGATCCTCGCCCCGCTGCGCGACGCGAGGATCGAGCCGCACATCGTCGTCGCCCACCGCTGCGTGGTCGCCAATCGCCTGGAGACCCCGGGCGCGATCGTGCTGCCGCTGGTCAACCTCGCCGAGCAGCACGACGGCACGCTCCGCGACCTCGCCATCATCGTCCGCGGCGTCACCGCCGCCAAGCGGGTATGGAGCTGCTTCCACCGCGACGGCGTGTCGTTCACCTCCACCGCGGATGGATTGCGCATCAC
>JACDEC010000350.1 GCA_013816645.1 Planctomycetota bacterium | reverse complement strand
GATGAGCTCGCGCGGCTCGCCGCCGAGGGCAGCCCGGTCTTCTACGCGATCCGCGACGGGTCGGACATGAAGCTGGTATTCGCGATCTCGGGTCAGCCGCAGCAGAACGCGCTGCTCTACCACCCGCAGATCAAGTGGCCGTACCATGACTTCTACCCCTCGGGCTTCATCGATGGTTGGCGCGGGATCGAGGACACCGAGGTCCGCGTGCTGTGGAGCATGGACAACACCCTGGCCCTGCGCGACGACGCCACCTCGCGCGACACCACGCGCCAGCGCAACGCGCTGCGGACGCTGGGCCTGGATTTCGACGTGCTCGAACTGCCGGCGCCCAGCCAGACCGCGCTCGACGTCGAGTACTATCTCGACCCCATGCGCTTCAACGCGCGGGCCATCTCCCTGCGCTTCTACGCCTTCGCCAGCGGCGTCGCGGCGACGCACAGCGGCATGGACCAGTACTGGCCGAACGCCGTCTATCCCGACTCCAATCCCCTGGTCCGGGACTTCCAGGTCGCGCACGCCTGGATGCTGGCCTACATCGGCTATCTCCAGCTGCGTCAGCCCTACGACCTGCGCACCCCGCGCAACAGCGCGATGTCGACCATGGCCGACGCGCCATTGTTCCAGTTCGATCTGACCACCGCGTTGCGCGATCCGGGCGCGGGCAACGGGCTGATGCATGCCTGGCACGTGCTGTCCAGCCGGCCGGTGGTCTCAGTCGGCGGCAATACCGTGGGTGATTACAACGCGTGGACGCCGGTCGCCACCGGGTACGACACCTGGCCCGCTGGTTCGACGCGCCTGCAATCCACCGGGTGGAACCTGACGGCGCCGTTCTCGCCGAGCGAACGCTGCCGGGCCATCGTGGTCTGGGCGGTGGACTGGCAGTCCTACGAGGATTTCGAGAGCGTGCCCGGCGCCCCGGTCGACAGCGGCATGCTGCCGAAGCTGCCACGTTCGAACTCCGGGACGAGTTGGGCGGGCGGCTCGCCCGGCAACGTGGTCGGGCCCTGGGCGATCGACTGCATGTCGCCTGAATTCCCCTGGGCGTGGAAGAACCGCGACCACACCGTCACCGTGCTCGCGGAATGCGGCGAACCCGAGCAGGAGTACTGCATGGGTCCATACGACCAGAACACCCTGCCCAGCTACCTCAGCCGGCACGGCGCCGACCGCAATCGCAACGGCGGCTTCGACCGCGGCCCGGTGCGCAGTTCGACGCGGATGCGCGCCACCACCGTCGCCCGGTTCATGGCCTACGATCCACGCCTCTACCTCCAGGCCCGCTGACCGATGCGCGGCTTCACCCTGGTCGAGCTGCTGGTCTCCCTCGCTCTGGGGCTGATCATCGCCCTCACCGCCTGGGCGGGCTTCCGGGTCGCCGCCAAGACCCTGGGCGTGGCGCAGAACCTCTCGCGCGAGAACCGGGTGCTCGTCGAAGGCTACGGTCAGGCGATGACCGAATGCGACTTCTGGTACGCCGAGGACGACCCGTTCGACGCCGCCGGTCAGCCGCAACGGCAGCGCATCGACGACGCCGGCAATCCCGCGATCGCCTCGCCTGGCACCACGGGCTGGCCGTTCTTCTTTGACGTTTCGGAGGAGACCACCTTCGGCCAGCCATTCGCCCCGGTCGATCTCTCGGACGAATTCTGGAACCTCAATGTCTCGGATCCGCGCACCTGGTCGCGGCAGGGGTGCTACAAGGCGCCGAACTTCAACGGCTGGCTGACCGGCAGCTACGCCCAGGTCGGCTGCATCGGCCACCCGGATCCCGAGGGCGAGTGGATGCATGTCGAGCAGGACCGCATGTACAGCAACCTCGGCTGGAACGGCTACCTCGATTACCTGCCCAACCCGTGGAT
Organism: Planctomycetota bacterium; assembly: GCA_013816645.1. Classification (GTDB taxonomy): domain Bacteria; phylum Planctomycetota; class UBA11346; order UBA11346; family UBA11346; genus JACDEC01. Next base: position 2,485 of record JACDEC010000350.1, on the reverse strand, counting down.
CATCGGCTACTACCTCGGCCGCGAGGGACCCGGCGCCCCGACCACCGACAGCGAAGGCTCGCCGGTCCGGGGCTCGGGGGATTTCGCCGAGATGTACACCTTCCCGCGCCCGTTGTGGCTGATCAGCATGAACGGGTTCGAGATCTACCCGTCCTCGGGCCTGTCGCCGGAGACCGCGCTCGGCCGCATGGGCGTGCACCTCTACGGCATCACCACCTGCTTCGCGCCGCGGACCGGCTGGGTCGCCGATGGCGCCGCGCCGGCCTACGTGCGGGTTTCCCAGCGTTCGATCGTCAACCGCTGGTCCGAGTGGGCACCGCTGGAGCCGCGCCTGCACGCCTCGCTGCCGCATCTCTCGCTCACCCAGGACGGCTGGCCGCAAGCCAAGGTCAAGGTCATCCGCCGCAGCGGGGTGCACGGCTTCGGCCGCGTCGAGGCGCTGGTCGGCGTCGCCAACCCGACTACCGGCGCGGTGCGCGAATTCTCGTTCACGCCGATCGACACCAGCCTGCGCGGAGCCCGCCAGCAGCGTCAGTGGGCGCACTGGGGCGCGGCGAGCATGGACCGCTGATGACCAGCACCGACCCGCGTCGTGGCGCCCTGCTGATCATCGTCACCGGCATGGCGGCCCTGCTGCTGAGCCTGGCCATGGCCTTCCTCTCGACCATGCGCAGCGACGGCGATCGCACCCGTTGGGTGGCGCGCGACACCCAGGCGCGGATGATGCTCAATGCCGCGATCTGCTACGTGCTCGAGTCCTCGCGACTGGGCTGGGGCGATCAGGAGACCCAGGGCTGGAACGACCTGCGCAACCACGCGGTCGGACCGATCCCGATCGATCGCGATCCCGGCGTGGGTGATCCGCGCCAGCCCACGCATCGGGTGTGGACCGTCGGACAGTGGCCGGCGCCGGGCACCAGCATGCGCGCGGCGATGGCGGTCTGGGAGCGCAGCCCGTCGGCGGTGCGCCCCGGGCCGCGCAATCCCATCCTGGTCGGGCCGGGTCTGCCCCTGCAGGACGATGCCGACGAACGTCGCATCCTGGTCGCCGGGCTGCACGGAGATTCGGGCAGCTACCGATCGCTGAGCGACGTGTGGCGGATCGCCAGCTACGATCGTCCCGACCCCGCTGCGGTGGTCGACCCGCGCACCGATCCCGCCGACTTCCGCAGCGGCGACGGTCGCCCGCGACTGGGCACCAGCAACCTCGCCTGGTTCCGCATGTACCGCGAGTCCGCGGCGGATCACGACGGCGACCGCTCTCCCTACTACGATGTCCTCGATCTCAACGGCGGGCGTGGTACCGCCGCCGACGGCACCACCGGGGTGGCCTACCCGCCCAACGCCTCGGTGTTCCTGATCACCTGCGGTGCCGGCGCGAGCCAGGGCTTCCGCGATTGGGCCGATGTCGTCGCCGCCGGCGCGACCGCGAGCTTCCTCGACGACCCGAGCTACTTCTCCGACATCCGCAGCGAGGAATCGGTGCTCTGGTACCGCATCGAATGGAGTGCGCAGACCGGCGACTATGGACCGAAGGGTCGGCGCCAGAACCAGGGCTGGCCCTACGGAGGTGACGAGATCTGGGATCAGTTCTTCACCATGCCTTCGCAGGGTGGAAGCATCCGCTGGGTGCAGCGGCTCGATCAGGAGCCGCCCCAGTGGTGAAGTGGTGAGCGGCTGTTGGTTGGCTTCGAAAGTTGGATGGCTTAGAAGCGCAGGCCGACGATGACGCCGTACAGGTCGGTCTCGACGCCCAGCGTGGTGCCGATGTTGTACTGGTACGAGCCTTCGACGTAGAGCGGCCCATACAGCGCCAGGCCGACGACCGCCTTGCCGCCGAAGGTCCACTCGTCGTCGCGGCGCTTACCGGTCGGAGTTTCCAGCCGCAGGTTCTCGTAGACGCTGCCCAGGCCGGCGCCGAGGTAGAACATGCTGCCGAGCGGTACGCGCTCCATGTAGTAGGTGCCCACGCTGTCGATGCGGTTGCCCTCGCCCTTGGTGCGACTCCAGTCGAAGTCGACCCAGGGGTAACCGAAGATCGCGCGTTCCGGCGCGGACATGCCGAGCACGCCCTTCCAGCCGTGGTCCTCCTTGAAGTCGTAGCCGTCGCTGCCCTGGATCAGGCGGCGCGAGTCGCGGTCGGCGAAGACCGTCGGGCCAACCCCGAGGGCCAGCGCGGGCTCCTGGGCAGCGCAGGCGCCGACGATCAGGACCAGCAGGGCGGGACGGCGGATGGGCATGGGCGCCAACCTAGGGCCCGGCGGAGCGATGCTAGCGCACGTGCCCGCTCTGCGTGAGGGCGGATGATCCGTTCAGAACCGCCGACGCAGTACCAACGCCTTGTATTCGGCCGCAAAACCCGCGGCGAGCAGCGCTGCGCGGTAGGGACTGCCGCCTTCGGCTTCGCCGTTGATGGTCTCCACCGCCAGCTTGCGCAGCGGTTCGGACGGGCGTTGCACCCAGTTCACCCAGGCAGGCCAGACAG
>JACDEC010000349.1 GCA_013816645.1 Planctomycetota bacterium | reverse complement strand
GCGGTGGGCTGACCGTCAACCAGCGTCAGGCTCAGCCGCAGGTCACCGGGACCGGGATCGACGCGATCGGCGGGCAGGGACGGGTCGGTGGCGAGCATGACGTCGACGACATCCCCGTGCGCGAAGGCCTCGTTGGCGTTGGCGGCGGTGGCGGCATTGGCGAAGACCGCGCGATCGTCGTCGAGGTCGGCGAGCACGTAGAGGTTCGCGCGGTCGTAGCCGAGGGCGATGCCAGCCATCTTCGGGGTGTCGGGCTTCCACTCCGCGCCGCGCCCGTCGACGACGATGCCGGTGACCGGAACGATCGATCCGCGCTTGGGCGCCAGGCTCTCGGCCGCGCGCTGCTGGCGCAGGCGCTGCGCCTGGGCGTAATGCTCGGCGGTCACCGTGAAGGATCCGCCGGCGAGACGCTTGACGCGATCCAAGCCGTCGAGTTCGACCACCGCCGCATGGGGACTGCCGCCGGACGTAACGTAGAGGTAGCGATCCTTGCTCCCGTCGCGCACCAGCTGGAAGCTGCCCCCGAAATGCTCCTGACTCAGCGAGACGCGCGCGAGCTGCTCAGGGGTCGGTGGCGCGTCGAAGCGCCAGGCGTCGTGACGCCGAGAATCCTGGAAGACGCGGGCGATGTACAGTCCATCGGTGGTGAACAGGTCGGTGGCGCCATAATTGCTGCCGAGGCAGAAGATCTCGCCGAGGCCACCGCGCACCACGGCCCCACCATAGAAGCGGATCGGTGCGGTGAGCACCCCCGGTTCGATGCCCAAGCTGGTCGCGCTCAACCCGCTGTGCAGGCCGGTCCAGCGGTTGCGGTAGCTCCAGGCCACCGTCCCATCCGGACGCAGGGCGGTCAGGTAGGGACCATTGATGATCGCCTGGCCGGAACCGTCGACCATCACGTTCTGCACCTGGTGCGGGTCGCTGGTGGACTGCCCTTCGACCGGTGTGAACCGGCTGGGCAGCGCGTAGACCGGGTAGCCTTGCGGGGTGTAGCTGGCTACTGGGAAGAAGGCGATGCCGACCGGTCCGATCGGCGTGGAGAAGGCGACTGCGAAGTCCTTGTTCATGCGCACTCCGCAGACGCTGCCGATGGGGGCGAATGGCGCGGTGACGATCTCTTCGCGCTGGGCGCGACCGTCGTCGTTGCGATCGGTCCAGGCGAAGATGCCGCAATCGGCGGGTTTGGCGCCGCTGCGTTCGATGACCCAGGGCGGCGGTTGCCCGCATGCGGCCACGGGGCGCAAGTGATCGCCGTTGTAGACCCAGAGCACGCTGATGTTGCTCAGGTAGAAACCGCCGAACATGCTGAAGTACAATTTTCCTCCGCGCATGGTCGGGAATGCCGGCATGTGTCCATGGAAGTTGTGGTCCGGAGCGGGGATGAACGCCTTCCAGGGCGGCGCATCCTGCCCCGACGCCTCTGGCCAGTCGAGCGGTGTGCGACTGACCACGAAGCGGTCGTAGCGCTCGTCGTCGTTGCGCCACAGTAGCTTGACGACCACGACCTTCCCGGTCCGCGGGTCGCGGCGATACTCGACGCCGCGCGCGAAGAACCGATCGGGGTCCTCGGGATGCACATCGCCAGCGCCGCCGTAGTCGGGCGGTCCGATGACTTCGCCGACGCAGCGTCCCTGGGCATCCCAGCGGCTGGTCCGCTTGAGCGTCATGCCCTGCTCGGCGACCCACACCACGCCCTTGGCGTCGACAGCGATGCCCCCCGGCGTCTCGAGATTGTCGCGATCGTAGGGACCGATGCGGTGCTTCCCACGCTTGCCGATGGTGCGCAGCGATGTGCCGCTCCGGTCGAACACCCGCACGTGGTGGCTCGCGCCGAATTCTCCGACGTAGACGTTGCCTGCGCCGTCGACATCCAGGCCGAGCGGCTGATCGAGGCCGTCGATGAGCCGCTCGACGCGCCGCGATCGAGCGTCGATGAGCACGACCGCGCCGGCCGAGACGGCGGCGAGCCGCTGGTCGTCGAACCAGCGGATGCGGCCCGGGCGCTCGAGCGGCAGGACCGCGACCGTCTTCAGGGCCTGGCTCCTCCCGGCGAGGTTCTCGGTGAGGTCGATGACGACGAGCACCTGCTTGCCGCGGTCGGCGATGTAGGCGAGTCCGCCGCGCACCGCCAGGCCCTGCACATCGACCGCGCCGGGCCGGCCATCGGCGCCGGCATCGCCGTAGGTCGCCGGGCCGACATCCGCGGAGAGCAGCTTGCGCGCCCGCTTGGTCGCCGCGTCGACCGCGATCATGACCAGCCGGTCGCCGGTCCAACCCCCCTGTTCGAGGTAGTAGACCGTGCCGCCATCGGCGGCCAGGACCTTCGGACAAGCCAACTCGATGCGGGTGCTGCCCCAGCGTTTGCGCATGTCGAGATCGGCTTCGAGCAGCGAGTCGCCTCCTTCGCAGAATGCGCCGACCCAGATGGAGTCGCCGACCCGCACCGCGTCGCGCGGAGCATCGTGGTCGCCAAGCCACCCCCCGGTCCCGTCAGGCGTCAGCCATGCCCGCGAGCCGGCATCGACGAGCGGGAGGAACGACGTGCGGTAGCTCAGCGACATGCCGGGATGCCACAGGCCCTGCCAGCGGTACGTCCCCGGCTCGGCGACGGTCGGCGTGCCCGCTGGCGGCTGATACTGGGAGGGCGCCGTTCGCCGGAACGGGCTCCAGTAATCGCCCATCGTGGCGAGGTCCCAGCGGATGGTCTGTTTACCAGCCTTCACCGGGTGGCCGGCGACGGGTTGGTCGACGACCCGACCGCGCGCATCGAGGACCTGGACGGTGAGGTAGCCGTCGCCGGGGACCTCGACCTGGATCGGCGCGATTCCATGGGCGAGCGGATCGGCGGCCGAACCGTCGACCGCACGGTCGGCGATGAAGCTGCCGGCGGTGCCCTCATCGCCCCCGACGACGTGGATGCGCTTGCCCGAGGCGCACAGCGCGGCGAGACGGTCACGGCCGCCACCGATGCGGGTCGGCTTCGACCACGTGCGCCCGGCGTCGGCGCTGCGGAAGATCTCGTAGTCGGCCAGCGCCCACAGGTGCTGCGCATCCTCGGCGAAGACGGTTCCCGGCGCGTCGTGCGCTCGCCAGGTCACGCCGCCGTCGTCGGTCTGGAAGGAGTCGCCCGCGAAGCAGCTGACCCAGCCGCGCTCGGGCGTGACGAAGGCGACCCGGGACAACTGGCGGTGCGGATTCGCCGCGCCGGGGGGCAGCGGACGGACGTCCCAGTGCGCGCCGCCATCCGCGCTGTGCAGGATCTCCGCTGCGCCAGCGACGAAGAGATGCGCACCGACCACCGCCACCGTCGTGAGGGTCGCGATGTTGCAGCGCGAGACCTCGACCGGCGTCGACACCCCCCTCCAGGTGCGCCCGCCATCGCCCGTGGCGAACAGGCCTTCACGACTCGAGATCAGATAGCCGGTGGTGCGATCAGCGGCGAAGGTCAGGGACGTGAAGCTCGCGTCAGGGGCCCCGCCGACGGGCACCCGGGTCCAGGTGGCGCCGCCATCCTCGGTGCGCACGACCAAGCCGGGCCCGGCGCGCATGTACGAGAATCCGCTGGCCATGGCCATCGACGGACCCAGCGACGCGACGTTGTTGAACCAGTACATGCCGTCACGCTCGACGTCCCAGCGCGACTCCCAGGTGCGGCCACCCGAGGATGTGGTCAGCAGGCGCCCGATGCCGCCAGCCCAGCCATGATCCTCGCCGGCGAAGGACACCGAAACCAGTCGCCCGCCCGCCGCCGGGCGACCCTGCCAGCCATCACCCAGTTCGACGGCTGGTGCGTGGGCAACCACCAGCAGCGTCAGGATCAGGAGGCCGGCCGGTAGGCAGCCCGGGACCGTCCCCGGCAGCGGCCCGCGATGTGAACAGCGGATGCGGCTGGCAACGATCATGCGGGCTCCTCAGTCGGTCGATGAGCGTGATGGTGGCGGCGATCAGCGGAAGGACCAGTCGCCCCACGCCGACGGCTCGAACCACGCTTCCTGGGGCAGATCGTTGACCAGGTTGGTGTGCTGGTTCGACCAGTAGGTGCGGGCGACGTTGATCAGCCCGGCGGCGTCCGACGAGATGATCCCGACGTCGCCGCGCAGCAAACCCGTCGGCTTCAAGCCGAGGGCGGCCAGGGGCAGCGCGACCTCGACGAGGTAACCGGACGGCTCGACCTTGACCGCGACCTTGGCGGCGGTGAACGCCTCGACGCGGTCGAAACGGTGCGGCATCACCGGCGACACGTAGGTGTGCGCCGCGCCGGCCGGCGCGCCGGGATCGACCGGGCGCATCAGCACCGCGACCGGCTTGCCAGCGAACTGGGCGATGCAGACGCAGGTGTCGCCGCGCGCGGGAC
>JACDEC010000348.1 GCA_013816645.1 Planctomycetota bacterium | reverse complement strand
CCACCGGGGTGACCGGCGTGGTCGGCACGTGGTGGTGAACGCCGGCATGGGCGATCAGCGCGCCGTCCTTGCCGAGCTTGACCACCGCCACCGGCGCGACGGCGGCGAAGTCGGCGAGCGCGGCTTCATGGCCCGCCTCGTTCCAGGCCAGGGCCTCGTCCTGATTGGCGAACAGCAGGTCGACGTGCGGCATCAACTCTTCGAGGATCCCGCGATTGGCGCGCACCACTTCATGCGCAGCGAGGTCGAGCGCGACGGCGCAGCCCGCCGCCTTGGCCGCGCTGATCACCGCCCGGATCAAGGCATGGTTGTAGAGCGAATAGCCCTCGACCATCACCACCCGCGCGCCGCGGAAGGTCTCCGGCGTCAAGTGCGCGGGATCGAGCGCCGCGGCGGCGCCCAGGCAGGTGCGCATGGTGCGCTCGCCGTCCGGCGTCACCAGGGCGAGCACCAGTCCGGTGGGCAGCTCGGCGTGCTCGACCAGCCGGCCTTCGCAGCGGTGCTCGCCGAGCGCGCGCACGTAGTACTGCCCGAACTCATCGGCCCCGCACGAGCCGATGAACGCCGAGGGCACCCCGAGGTTGGCGCAGCCGACCGTGATGTTGGCCGCCGACCCCCCCGGCGAACGCTCGGGCATCTTCCCGCGCGCCGCGACGATCGCATGGATGTGCTCGGCGTCGACCAGCTCCATGCCGCCCTTCGCCCCCCCCACATGCTTGGCGAGGAACTTGTCATCGACATGCAGGATGAGGTCGACGAGCGGCGAGCCGACGCCGATGACGTCAACGGTCGATGAGGAGAGACTCTCTAACACGACGTAGAACTCACTTTTGCGCGTGCGTGAACGCTTGCGCGTGCAGGTCCAGGGGCGAAAGCCCCTGGCGGGCGTAGCGGGCCCCTTTCGCATGGGCTCCCGGCGCGTTGCGCCTCCGCCCATGCTGTCGGGCTGATGGCGCCGGGGCCCTGCCCTGCGCCATCGAAGAGCCCGCGAACAGCAATCCCCCGAGGCGGCCTGCGCCGCCGAGCGGGGACAAGCTTTGGCCGAGCGCAGCGAGACACGACGGTGCAGCCGGCGTCGCTGAGGAGAGGCTATCTAACACGACGTAGACCTCACTTTTGCGCGTGCGCAAACGCTTGCGCGTGCAGGTCCAGGGGCGAGAGCCCCTGGCGGGCGTAGCGGGCAGAGCCCGCGAACAGCAATCCCCCGAGGCGGCCTGCGCCGCCGAGCGGGGACAAGCTTTGGTCGAGCGCAGCGAGACACGACGGCGCAGCCGGCGTCGCCACACGGCTGACCGCGGCCTTCGGCCGCGGCGATGCGCAGCATCGCTCCGCCGGCCCCGCGGCGGAGTCGCCGTGGGGCGCAAAGCGCAGCATCAGCGCTTGAGCTCATCGACCATGCGCGCCACTTCCATGAGGATGGCGTTGGCCGAGCCCGAGAGCGTGGTCTCGTCCGGCTTCATGTCGGTATGGAAGGCGAAACGCGGCGGCGGCTTGGACGCCAGCTCGGCCAGCGCGTCGATGCCCTTCTTGCCAGCAAAAGTCGCGTGGATCGGGTTGCCTGCCAAGGTCCACACCGAACCGAAGGCACCCGGACCGAGCAGGTCGAGGCGGCCGGACTTCTTGGTCTGCATCAGGTATTGCAGCATCTCGAACAGGCCGTCGGTGAGCTGGCCGGTGAAGGTCGCGCCCTGGGTGGCGAGATCGTTGAGGCTGACACCCGGGCCCATGGTCTCGACCGTCGAGATCTGCGGTGCCTGATCGCCCAGGCTCGCGGGGTCGGCGCCGGTAGGCAGGATCTGAAACTTGAAGACCTGGCCGCCGACCTGGAGCTGGTCTCCGTCCTCGAGCCGGCAGGTGCGGGTGATGCGCACGTTGTTGAGCATCACGCCGTTGCGGCTCTCGAGGTCGACGAGATCCCAACCCTCGTCGTCGACCCAGCGCAACTCGGCGTGCTTGCGCGACACCAAGGCGTCGTCGCAGCGGATGTCGACGGTCAGATCGCGGCCGAAGGTGTAGGTGCGCCCGGAACGCAGGCGGTGCGAACGGCGGGCCGCCGAAACGAGGAAATACTCGACCTGCATAGTGGCCGGTCACGATGCCGTCGCGCGGCCCGCCTACAAGCCGCTCCCGCCGGCCCCTCGGCGTCGTCAGGCAGGGCCCTGACGTCGCCGAGGCGGCAACCGGCAGCGCAGGCGCATCGCGCTGAGCAGCCGCTGAAAGCCTCGACCCCTGGCCCCCCTCACTCCAGCGGATGCCCCAACCAGCCGAATAGCCGCCGGACCGGGCCCATCAGCGGCCGGCCCAGCTGCTGGCGGCGCTCCAGCGCCGCGCAGCGCACCACCCCCGAGATCAGCAGGTCCACCAGTTCGGCGCTCGGGTCGCGATCGCGTTGGCCGGTCCCCAGGACCACGGGCAGGTCGAAGATGTCGCGCAGAAAGGCGGGCAGCCCGCCCAGCGCGCTGGCCCGCCCGACCAGGTGGACCTGCCCGACCTGTCCGATGAGCTCCTGGTCGCGCAGCTCCTGCGCGCGCGCGACGAAGAATTCGCGGACCAGGGTACCGCAGATGCGCGCCGCCGGGGCGACCAGGCGGTGGCGTTCCTGGACGTCCCGCCACAGATAGAGTTGACCGTCCGCCTCGCTGGCGGCGCCGGGTTGCATAGCGATGTCGAGCTCCTTTTTGAGCTCCTCGGCCGCATCCCGCGGGATGTTGAGTTCCTGGGCGATGCGCTGGGTCAAGGCCTCGCCACCGAAACCGTGGGTGCGTAGGTGGGTCAGGTGCCCTTTGCGATGGACGAGGATGGTGGTGTGGCGCGCTCCGCAGTCGATGACCACGGTGCTGCCGCGCTGCTTGAGCCGACCGCAGATCCCGTGCCACAGCGCCACCGGCGGGGCGATCACGCCGTCGAGGGCGAGCGCGGAATGGTCGAGCAGTCCGGAGAGCTCCTGGCGATAGCCGGCGCGCGCGGTGACCAGCAGGACGTGGCCGGTGACCCGGCTGCCGTGGGCGCCGACGGGGTCGTCGACTTCGCGTTCGCCGCCGCGGCTGCGCACCGACCAGTGGACGGGGATGGCGTGGAGCAGTTCGCGCTCCTCGCCGAGCGGGTGGCTGCGCGCGCGCACCAGCGCCTGCTCGCGTTCAGATTGGGTGAGCTGCATCTCCTGCCCGAGATCGGCCCAGCCCATGGTGATCAGCGAATCGATGCTCGCGTCGGACATCGCGATGTAGGCCGAGAAGGCTTCGACCCCCGCGGATTCGCTGGCGATGGCGATGACGTCGGCCACCGCCTGGCGGCGCGAACGCTCGCTCAGCGCGTGCCACATGCAGTCGATCTGCTTGTGCGCGACCACCTTCTCGCTGCCGTCGGGGCCCAGCCAGGCCACCGTCGCCGAGACCCGCCGGCTCGAGATCAGGACGATGACGAGCAGGTTCTCCGAATCGACGTGCATGAGTCCTTCGTGCCGAGCGCCGCCGCGAGTCTGCGCACGCCCCGGCGACGACAAGCCGCGTCCTTGGCTCCGGCGTCCAGGCGATGCCCGGGAAGCGCGGATTACTGGACGACCGACGGGGTCGCGGCGCCAGACGGACGCAGCACGAAGAACGGATCCTTGAAGCGCACGTTGATCACCGCGATCTGACCGAGGTCACCCTGGCAGCGGATGGTGTGGACCAGATCGCTGACCTTGTCCTCGGCCTCGACCCCAAAGCGCTCATCCCCTGGTCGGCCCCAGATCACCCGGCTGCCCTGACGGGTGCACAGCACCAGCCCGCGCTGGTTCTTGAGATCGAGCGGGTCGTCGAGACGGATGTCGGTGATCAGCCCAGGCTCGATGCGGCCTTCCAGGCGGCTCCACAGCCACAGCGCCTCGCGCACCGCAGCGGTGCCGCCGGCCTCGATGCCACGGACGATCGGCCGCGGCTGGGTCGGTCCCGGCAGCACGCCGGGCAGGATGCGACCGTCCTCGTCCAGCCACGCGCGCGAGCCGGTGGCGAGCACCACGGGCAGACGCGGTTCGCGCAGGCTGAGCGAGAGTTCGAGCATGCGCCGCGGCGCCTTGCCTTCGACCGGTTCGTCGATGGTGCGGATAGCGTGCACCTCCTTGACCATGGGTTGGGCGCCGAGGAAGCCGGTGAGCTCGATGAGGTCGGCCCGGCTCGGCTGGACGAGACGGTCGCGGTAGGGGTAGCCGCGCAGCAAGGCCAGCACGTCGCTCGCGGGCAGCTTCGGGCCGGACACGTAGTCGACGCGCACCCCCGACAACTTGGCCGGCGGCGGGGTCACCGACGAGGACGCGAAGGCCAGCGCGCACACCGTCAGGCCGGCGGCCAGCGCCGCCGAGCCCCAGACTCCGAGCC
>JACDEC010000347.1 GCA_013816645.1 Planctomycetota bacterium | reverse complement strand
GTACCTGCTGGCCCGTCCCATGGCCATGTCCGCGCGGGGGCAACCCGCGGTATTCTCCGCCGCGATCGACGAGATCACCGCGCGGGGCCGCTTCTGGTTTGAGCAGCGGCCGTGGCACTTCGCGCAATACGTGGCCGGGCGGATGGAGGATGCGGAGTTCCTCGCCCAACCCTGCCGCGGCTTCGCGCCGGCGATGCTGGCCATGGCCAAGGCGCTGCGCGCGGACTGGATGGGCGACCGCTCCGGCGCTGCGACCGCCTACGCGACCTACCTCGCCCTGCCCGCGAACCGGCGCGCCTTCTATTGCCCGAACCGCGATCCCGCCGCCGAAGCGCTGGCGACCTGGCGCGCACGCGCGCTCGCGGGGCCCTAGCTTCCCAGGGCGCGGCAGCCGGCAACCGGCAACCGGCAACCGGCAACCGCCGATGCGCACGATGCCTGCTTGGACTCCGCGGCGCATCCGCCACGCTCGTAGACTGTCCCATGGCTGACCACCGCCCGGATTCCCAGTCCCCCGAGCATCCGGCCGACCACCGGCGCGCTTTCCAGCACGCATCGGCCATCGCTCCCGGGATGCCGGGGCTCGCGGATCCCGGGAACGAGCTCGGCGCGACCATCCGCGACGACGATGGCTCGTCGACGCGTCAGGACGGCGCGCCGACCTCGTCGTCATCGGCTCGGCTGCAGACCATCCTGCTCGAAAAGGTCCGCCTATCGGCGCCCGGCAACCAGGCGGGATCGCGCTACTCGATCAACGGCGTCGTCGGGCAGGGCGCGACCAGCCAGGTGTTCGACGCCCTCGACCACACCTTCGGCCGCCATATCGCCATCAAGTACCTGCACGGCGAGAAGGCGGTCGATGCCAAGCGTATCGTCCGCTTCATGAAGGAAGCCAAGGTCACCGCGAGACTCGAACATCCCAACATCGCGCCGATCCACGACATGGATTTCACCGCGGACGGCGGGATCTACTTCACGATGCGGATGATCACCGGCACCTCGCTCGGCGACGCGGTGCGCGCCGCGCAGGCCGGACAGCACGCGCCGCAGATCGCCAGCATCTACCAGCGCGTCAGCGTCTTCCAACGCGTCGCCGAGGCCGTCGCCTGCGCGCACGCCCAGCGCATCATCCACCGCGACATCAAGCCCGACAACATCATGCTCGGCGCGTTCGGCGAGGTCGTGCTGGTCGACTGGGGGTCGGCGCTGGTCCTCGACGAGGATGGTCCGCGCAGCGATCGGGTGGTCGGCACGCCGAATTACATGAGCGCCGAACAGGCGCGCATGGAACCGGTCGACGAGCGCAGCGACATCCATTGCCTGGGTGCCTCGTTGTTCGAGGTGCTGACCCTGCGGCTGCCGCTCACCGGGCGGGACGCGGCCGACTTCTGGGACAAGAAGCGGAACGGACACTGCGACCCGCCAACCCCCGAGGAGACCGCCCGCATCCCCAAGCGCCTGCTGGCGATCGCCATGAAGGCGATGGCCGCCCAACCGACGCAACGGTACGCGACGGTCCAGGAATTCGCCGACGACCTGGCGCGCTACCAGGCCGGGCTGGCGATCTCGGCGTACCGCGATTCTGCGCTCGAACGCTTGTCGCGCTGGCACCGACTGCACGCGCGCGCCGTCTGGGGGGTGGCGGCGATGCTCGCGGTGGTGATCTGCGCCGGTGTGGTGCTGTATGGCGAGCGGCTCAAGGAGATCGCCTCGTGGGGCCGACCGATCTCGCACGACACCTTCGCGACCGACACGCGCTGGCAGCGCGAGTGGGGGGTGGTGGATGGATCGTTCGCGGTGCGCGACGGCATGCTAGTCACCACCGCTCCTGGATCATCCCGGTGCTACTACCGCCACCGGCTCGATGGCAGCATCGCCATCGAGTACGACGGGCGCATGCTGCCGGACAGCCCGCCCTGCGACCTATCAGTGAATTTTTCGACCGAGGACCCCTTCTCCGCGGACGCGCCGACCTGGTTCATGCAGATCGGCGCCTACGACAATTCGTATGTGCAGATCCTCGACGCCAGTCGGGGCCTCCGCTGCGACCTCGACCTCTTGCAGTTGGAGCCCGACCGTACCTACCGCATCCGCGTCGAGATCGACGGCGACGCGATCCGCATCCTGGTCGACGGGCGGCTGATTTGCGAGCACCATGAACCGGTGCCATTCACCTCCGGCTGGATCGGGCTGTACGGCTACTACCCCGGAAAATCGTTCGATAATGTGCGGATCTATTCCAAGGGCATCCCCGAAAAGGTCAGCGCCCTGGCCGTCGGCGACGGCGACATTTCCGACGGGCTGTTCGATCGCGCGGTGACCCAGTACCGGCGCGTCGAACGCGCGCACACCGGCAAGGCCATCGGCGAGGAGGCGGCTTACAAGATCGGCCTGGCCTACCGCCTGGCTGGTCGCGGTGGCGATGCGTACGCCGCTTGGCAGCACCTTTCCGACAACCGCTGGCGCGGGATGGTCGCGTTCCACCGCCTCGAGGATCGCCTCGCGTTGCGCGACTACGCCGCGGTGGCGCGCGGCGTCGGGGACCTGTACACCGCGCACCGCGAACTGCGCCAGCGCCTGCGCAACCTGTGGGTGCGCGCGGTCGATTCCGCGCTCACGCAGGCCTCGACGGTGGGTGCGGATTTCGAGCTGCTGTTGAGCATCCGCGAGCGGCATTTCGCCGACGAGGCCAAGGCTGACGAGGCGGCGGCCCGGCTGCTGCGCGAGCTCGGCCGCTACGACGAGCTGCTCGCGCGCTTCCCCGACCAGATCGTGGTGGGCGGCGAGGTCCTGCGCGACCTCGGCCGCCAGGAGGAGGTCCTGGCCCGCTACCCGGGCCGGCGCATCCACGTGGCCTGGTCGCTGCTCGAGATGGGGCGTTTCGACGAGGCCCTGGCGATCCAGCCGCCGATCGGCTGGGTGCACGCCGGGATACCCGGCATGATCGGCGAGCCCGAGCGATGGGACGATCCCGAGGCGGTGCTCACGGATCCCCAGACCAACATCGATGATCGCTTTGCCGCCTTGGCCTTGCTCGATCGCCCGGAGATAGGCGCCTCCATCTACGGTGCGGGCATGCGGGCGGTCATCCCGACGCTGCAGTCCCTCCACGCCTGGGATCTCGCCGTATCGCTCTCCCCCCGCGATCGCCCCCTGTGCGCAGTCATCGATATCCATCGCGCCCTGGTCGCGTTGGACGAGGGACGCGACGCCGAGGCGGCCGGGATCCTCGCCACCGTCGATACTGGTCCCGCCTGGTTCCGCGAATCCAAGCTGTGGTTCGCCTACCTCCTGGCGCGGCCGTTCGTCGCCGCTGCGCACGGCGACCGGGCGCCTTTCGCGCAGGCGCTCGACGAGGTATCGACGCGCGGGCGCCTCTGGTTCGAGCAGCGCCCGTGGTATTTTGCCCAGTACATCTCCGGACGCATGGACGATGCCTCCTTCCTCGCCCAGCCCTGCCGCGGAACCGCTCCGGCGATGCTGGCCATGGCCAAGGCCCTGCGCGCCGACTGGCAGGGCGACCACGCCGAAGCCGTCCGCGCCTATGGCGCCTACCTGGCGCTGCCGGCGAACCGGCGCGCCTTCTATTGCCCGATCCGCGATCCATCCGCCGAGACCTTCGCGGCCTGGCGCATGCGCGCCCTGCAGGGGCGCTGAGGTCCGCTCAACCGGACAAGCGGCTCAGCGTGGCGGGCAGTTCCGTGGGATGCGCGATCAGCGCCGAGAAGCCGACCCCGGTCATCGCGCTCGCCGGGCTGATCCCCCACAGGCATCCGATGCAGCGCATGCCGGCGGCGATCGCCGCGCGCAGATCGCCGATCGTGTCGCCGACGTACACGCAGTCGCGCGGGTCCACTCCCAGACGGTCGGCACCGGCGAGCAGCCCGCTGGGGTCGGGCTTCGGCGCGGCGAAATCCTCTTCACCGAGGATCGCGGCGAAGCGTCCCCCCAATCCGGCATGCGCCATCAGTCCACGGATGAGCGCGCCCTGGTTGTTGCTGACCACGCCCTGCGCCATGCCGCGCGTGGCGATGGCCTCGATCATCGCCGCAACGCCGTCGTAAGGCCGCGCGTAGTCGTCGCCGATGGCGCGGGCCTCGTCGTAGAAAGCCTGGGCGAGCCGATCCTGCTCGAGGGGATCACTGCTGCCGGCATGCAGTCCCATGCGCGGCCGGGTCGCGACGTGCATGCCCTCGATGATGTCGTGCGCCGGCAAGGCCGGCAACCCGCGCGCAATCAGCACCCGGTTGGTGGCCGCCACCACCAGCGGCAGGGAATCGACCAGGGTGCCGTCGTGGTCGTAGAGGACGGCCCTGATCACGGGATCCAACGTCCGGAAGTCCGGAAGTCCGGAGGTCCGGAC
>JACDEC010000346.1 GCA_013816645.1 Planctomycetota bacterium | reverse complement strand
AGGTAGGCGCGGGTATCGGCGACCACCACCTCGAGATCGGCGACCTCGCGGCGGACCTGGGGCAATTGCAGCGTCGCCATGCTCAATTCGTCGTTCAGCTTGATGACGAAGGGATTGGGTTCCTTGTTCGCCTGCTTGAGCGCTTCCAGCGAGGTCTCGTACTCGTGCTCGAGGCTGACCAGCTCCGAGCGTGCCTGGCGCAGGCGGGGATGGTCGTCGGTGAACACCGCGGCCAAGCGACCGACATCGGTGCGCTTCTCGACCAGCGCCTTGCTGATCGCCGGCTGCTCGCGGAAGGGAGCCTCGATCTCCTTCGGCTGGTTGCCGATCAGCTTGGGTAGTTCGCTGACCCGGAACTGCACCTCGCTGAGCTTGGCGCGGGCCGACTGGAGCGCGTCCTGCTGCTTGGAGAGGCGCAACTGCACCGCGCTGACCTCCTGCTCGAGGTAGACGAAGCCCTGCTGGCGGCGCTGCTCGTCCAGGCGCGAGAGGATGAGCTTGAGGTCGCGATCGGCTTCCTCGACCTGCTGGCGGAAATAGTCGAGGTCCTTCTGGCTGCGCGTCGAGAGCAGGTCGCGGGCGGTGAGCAGCACGGTCTGGAAGTAGCTGTCGAGGACGTCCTCGGCCCGGGTCGGCGACGGCGCGCCCGAGAAGGTGACCCGGAAGACGCCCGCGTCGCGGGTCCAATCGATGGCGAAGCGCTCGCGGAAATCGTGCATGCCCTCGTTGGTCTCCATCATCGGCAGCAGGCGCTCGAAGATGAACTGCTGCTCCATGATCGACTGCAGTTCGCGCGGCTGCAGTTCGGGCGGACGGTAGGTCTGCGAATCCTGCTCGGCGTCGAACGGCGTCGGCGCGGTGACCAGCTGGATGCTGGCGGCCAGGCTGTAGGTGGTGCGAAAGCCGATCACCCCGACCAGCGCTCCCAGCAGCAGGCCGGCGCCGCCCAGGGTGACGGCCCAGAAGACCACATGGTCGCGGAAGTTGCGCGCCAGGCGCAACGGGTCCAGCCACGGGTTCATCGGGCTGGCGCCCGCTTCCGCGCGCGGCGTGTAGGCCAGGGTCCTGGCGCTGAAGGATCGGGAAGGAGGTGGGGCGTCGGTCACAGATATGGTCTCGGCCGGCAAGCCGGACGCCGCTGACGATAGCGCCCGCGAACGAGGTGTTAAGCCATTGTCCGCACAGGGGTGCAGCGGTCGCAGGCAGACCGCGCCTTGCCACCGACTCCGCCCGAGGGTACACATCTGGTTGGTCGGCGGAGACGATGCGTATTCTCTGGGTCAACCATCATGCGGCGCCGGTCGGTGGGGCCGAACGCTACATGCGCGACGCGGTCCCCGGCCTGCGCGACGCCGGGTGGGACAGCCATCTCCTCTACCGGGTCGACGGCGCGCTCGAGCGCGGTTTCGTCAGCGCTTTCGCCGGGGCCTACCCGCTCGTCGACCTGTCCGCCCAGGTGCGGGCGCTGGCTGCCGATGTGGTCTACGTGCAGCAGTTGCCTGGCTTGGCCGAGGCGCGGCTGCTGGCCGGGCTGGACGTGCCGGTGGTGCGATTCCATCACGACCACGAACTCTTCTGCCTACGGCGGCACAAGTACACGACCCTGGGCTCCCGCACCTGCTCACGTCGCACCTCCGTGCGAGCCTGCTATCCCTGCCTCGGCTTCCTCGGGCCGGGCCGCGGGGTGCTGCCGGTCTCGTTCAGACGGTTGGGGCCGCTGCACGCCGAGCAGGCCGCCAACCGGCGTTTCGCCGGGCACGTGGTCGCTGCCCCGTACATGCGCGAGCACCTCGTGCTCCACGACTTCCCCGCCGAGCGGATCCGGGTGTTGCCGCCGGGCGTCGCGCCCGTCGAGCCACGTCCGCGGGTCGAAGGCGGGCCGGTGCTGTACGTCGGACAACTCATCCGCGGAAAGGCGGTCGACGTCTTGCTGGCGGCGATGACGCGGCTCCCCGGGGAGCGGCTCGAGATCGTCGGATCGGGTCCGCAGGAGGGCGAGCTGCGGGCCAGGTGCCGCGCGCTGGCGCTCGATGATCGGGTCGCCTTCCTCGGTCGCCTCGATGGTCCCGCGCTCGAGGCCGCGTATCGCCGTGCCGCGGTGGTCGCGGTGCCGAGCCGTGCCCCGGAGACCCTCAACTTGGTCGGCATCGAGGCCCTCGCCCGTGGCGTGCCGGTGGTCGCCACCGCGGTCGGTGGCATGGGCGCATGGCTGCAGGATGGCGAGACCGGGCTGGCGGTGCCTTCCAACGACGCGGTAGCGCTGGCCGCGGCGTTGCGGCGCCTGCTCACCGACTCCGCGTTGCGCCAACGCTTGGCGGACCGCGGCCGCGCGGTCGTCGGGGAGCGCTTCACCTTCCAGGCGCACTGCGCCGGCCTCCTCGCGTTCTTCACATCGCTGCTCGGCAGGCGCGCATGACCACGCGGAGATTCACCGTCGCCGGATCGGACGCGCTCGAACGCCGGCTGACCGAGTTGATGTCGGAGGTCGGCGACCGCTTGCGCGACGCGCTGCCCGCCCGCGATGTCCGCTGCTCGGCCCTGATCGGCGGGTATGGCCGGGGGGAAGGCGGCGTGGTCGTGGAGGACGGCGAGGAGCGGCCGCACAACAATTTCGACCTGCTGATCGTCGCCGAGGCGCATGCCCACCGCCGGCAGGCCGAGCTCAAGGTCGCGGCCGAGCGCGCGATCGCACTCGTGGCCCGAGCCGCGCGCGTCGCCATCGACGTCGGCACGACGTCGGTGCGCAACCTGCGCTGGTCCGTGTGCCTGGTGATGTGGTACGACATGCGCTTCGGCCATCGCCTGGTGCTCGGCGACGCGGACTACCTGCCCGGTCTGACGCGCTTCACGGTCGAGCGCATCGATCCCCGCGACGTGCGATCCCTGCTGGTCAATCGCGGCACCTTGCTGGTGCTGAATCGCCTGCTCGATGCCGGCGATCCCGTCCACCGCATGGCCATGCTGCGCCATGCAATGAAGGCGGTGATCGGCTTCGGCGATGCGCTGCTCTTCTCGGTCGGATCCTACCATTGGAGCTACGTCGAGAAGCGCGCCCGCATGCGCGCCTGTCGGGTCGCATCCGGGGCATTCCGCGACCTCTACGACCAGGCTGCCGCATTCCGTTTCCGCCCGGATTACGCGGCTTGGGCGGCGACCGACGTCCGCGCCTGGCTGGACGGAATCATTCCCGAACTCGCCAAGGCGCATCAGCAGGTCGAGGCGACGCTGCTGGCGCGTCCACCGCTGCCATGGTCCGACTATCCGGGGGCGCTGTCCCGGGCGGCGCTGAGCGGCCCGCCGTCCGGCCCGCGCGCGCTGGTGCGCCGCGCTCGCAGCCTGATGGGCTCGCGACCCTGCCCGTTCCCCGCATCGACCTTGGCCCGCTGGGGGTGGCGATGCCTGGGCGCTTCCGGACAGCTCGCGGCCGCGTTCCCGGGAGTCGCCTACCCCTCGGCCGGTGACGCATCCCGTTCACGGTCCGCGGCGATCCTCGGCTGCTCGACCGGCGACGCGGCATTGACGCGCGCCTTCCTGGGCCGGTGGGGTCGCGATGCGGACAGCAATTTCAGCGCGGCGTTGCGACGCTTCGGCGTGACGCTCGAGGGGCAGCCATGACGGTCGCCGTCATCATGCGCAGCCGCAACTCGGATTGGGTGATCCACCAGGCGCTCGCTTCGCTGGCGTCCCAGCGCTTCGCGTCCTACGAACTGCTGGTCGTCGACTCCGGTTCGACCGATCGCACCCTCGCCATGGTCGCCGAGCATCGCTGCCGCCTGATCCAGATCCCCGGCGCGCGTTACCAGCCCGGTCCGGTGCTCAACGATGCGATCGCCGCCACGCAGGCCGACCAGTTGGTCTTCTGGAACTCGGACTGCGTCGCCCTGCACGACGGCGTCCTCGGCATGCTCGTCGACGCGCTCGCCGGCGCCGATGCCGCATTCGCTCGTCAGGTGCCGCGACCGGATGCGCATGGCTGGGTGCGGCGCGATTACGCGAAGTCCTTCCCTGGTTCGGGCGAGGCTCCGCCGTGGATGGCCTTGTCCCTGGTCTGTTCGTCGATGCGCCGCTCGGCCTGGATCGATCATCCGTTCTACGCCGAGGCCTGGGCCAGCGAGGACACCGAGTGGGGGGTGTGGGCCCGGAGCAGCGGCCGTCGGGTCGCCTACCGCGCCGATGCGCTGGTGATGCATTCGCACAACTACACCTGCGCGCAATTGTACGGTCGCCGCTTCGTCGAAGGCGAGGCCGATGCGTTCATCCACGATCGCCGCATCGGTCTGGGACGGGCGCTGGCCCACGGGGCGGTCGAAGCGGCGCGCGACGCCTGCTGGTCGCTGCCGCGCGGCGATCTACGCGGGGCGGGCA